>NZ_WLUG01000091.1:0-4960 GCF_009706505.1 Providencia sp. wls1922
TAGATTTTTTTAGCTTCACTGCGCATCATGCTGTACCCCCTAAACGCTGCTCACATTCATTCCAAATACTTACCCATTTCTTTTGCGCCCAATCCGGTTGCATACGCTTAACCCCCGCATTGCTTGCCTCTCTGCAAACCAATTTTTCCAGTTCCGATGGGTTTCTAATTGGCAACGACTGACTTAAAAAACGCTTGTAAGCTTTGTCGCATTCCGGATTGTGGGCTGCTGTTTGCTGTTTCGCAGTGTGTGGGCTTTCTTGGCTCTTGACTGTCAGGGTGTCAAAATGCTTGCGCAGGCTTTTCGTGCTTAAAATATTTTTGTGCCAGAAGGAATCACGACTAGCCCAGTCAAACAACGCACAGATTTGCTCATGAGTGCGACCATCAATTTCACGCATCAAGCGAATATCATTTGCCCAATCAAACCACTTAGGGGCTTTCTGAGTAGGGTTTATCACCTGAACACGCTTAAACATCCACTGTGCTGTCTCTAAATCTTCAAGCGTTCCCCACAGTTGGCCATTCGCACTCGATACCGCTGAATTTAAATTTTTACTAGAAATATCATTCACAGCCGTGTCGCTGGATTCGTTAGAATTCTGCGACGAAGGGGTTTTATTGATCTGTAAGTTTTTATCTGAGTTAAGATCTGTATAAAGATAGGAATCCGCATTTTCGACGTTTCCATGATTCTGCATTTCTGCGGTTTCCATTCCGCAGTTTCGACGATTTGAATCGTCACTTTCGACGTTTTCATTCCGCACTTTCGACGTTTCAGAAATTGACGGGAAAATCATTGAGATAAGCGCATTTCCATCTAATTTATAATGCGTCACTGGAGTGCCATTGACCTTCTTAGTTTTCGTTTCAATGATGCCGGGGAAGTATTTTTTGCGCAGTTTATCCACTAATCGACGTGATTGTTCTTCACCCGTTAAGCCTTTAATCTCATCAGCCAGTTCCTCATGGCTCTTATAAAACCAACCATCGCCTGCACTGGATGAAATACCAGACCAAAACACAAGTTGATTAAGCACAGCTGCTAACGCATGCGCCTGCTGATCCCCTTTGAAGAACTCAAGATAAGGCACAGGAATAACAATTACGTTTTTATGCCCTGACATAGCCTGAACGATGTCAAATGTATTTGTCATGCCTTCACCTGCTTGCTTGCATTAAAATCACCTACCAACCACTCAACAAACTTGTAGTTGGTTTCTTGGTAACCATTTGATAATTTAATCTCATAGACGAAACGGTTACCGCGCATTGAAGCTCGTACTTGCGGACGACTCGTTAAATTTGCTAAGCTACTCATGCTAATTACTCCACAAATGTTTTTAGCGACCCCGACGCCCGGACCGCATATCTGGGCGTCACCCTTTCTAGCTATGCTCATCATTGTTTAATCCCGTAAACACTTTCTAAAGAACCAACAAACCCAAGCGCATAAGCAAAGACTTTCTCCATTTTTCGATAGATAGCCTTAGTTTCATCCGGTGTTAGAACGCCATCAGAAATACTGTCTTTGATTAAGACGCTTAGCGCCCCTTGCATTGCACCCAAGCGCATTTGAATATCGAATAACTCAACTGTGTCTAAGCTCTCTGCTTCGATTTTCACCGCTGGCGTAATTCCGTGGCGTTCCATGTGATAAGCCACAAGCAACTTAGTGCCTGATAGATCTTCCATTGCTTCAAGCTCATCATTTTCAAAAAAGCGACAGCCGTTTTTTTCATACAACTTGTTGTTGAACGTTGTTTCAGAAATACCCAGTGCGCCGGACATCGCTGAACGTCCGCCGGGGTATACTTTGCACATCTCTTTCACGACTTCTTTTAGTGTTTGTTTGCACATATCTACAATTCCGTTGTTTTGTTGGTAGTTAACTCTGTTAGTTGGTTTTGGTACTGTTCTGGTAAAGCGCTGAGTTATATTTCAATTCGCCATTTGTTCTATAATCCGCTTCCATAGCTCGGTTTTTTGGGATTAATTGATTTGGTCGTTTTTTCCATTGATAGAATGCTTCAGGGCTAATACAAAAAAATTCTGCGATTTTATTAGTAGTGCCAAAGTATTTTTCAATCTGTTCAGTTGTCATAATACCCCCTAAATCTAAGTTAGATTAGATAATAATTGTTAATTTATATTTGGTCAATAAAAACTAAGATAACTTAGGTTTAGTTAAAATGGATTTGTATATGAGTAATACCCAAAGCACTATTGGAAGCAGAATAAAGGCACTCAGAAACATCACTAAAACTACCCAGAAAGATCTTGGTAAGTATTGTGGCGTATCAGATGTTACTGTGGGGTATTGGGAAAAAGACCTAAACACCCCTAGAAGTGATGCTCTCTTGAAATTAGCTCGATATTTCAATACGACTGAAGCGTATATTTTGTATGGTATTCCATCTAAACAATCATCGAATATCATAACCAGTGCACAGAAAGTACCTGTACTATCCTATGTTCAAGCTGGTAATTTCACTGATTACGCTCCAAATCAGATATATGATGAAGACCTTGAATTTATAGAAACCACACTTAAGGTATCCCCTTTGTCATTTGCCTTGCGTGTCATTGGTGATTCCATGACTAACCCGTATGGCTTGCCATCTATACCTGAAGGCTCAACTGTAATTGTCGATCCTGAAGCTGAAATTGTAAGTGGGAAATTTGTAGTCGCTAGACTACAAGGCTCTGACGAAGTAACGGTAAAACGTTATGTTGTAGATGGCCCAAACAAATTTTTGATGCCTTTAAATCCTCGTTATAACAACATTCCTATCAATGGTAACTGCGAAATAGTCGGTCTAGTTCGTGGTGTCCAGTATGAGCTATAAGTATCCATTCAATTAAATTCTAAGTTTTCTTAGATTTTCATATTGACACAAATCCTAAGTTGAATTAGTTTATATCTAAGACAACTTAGGAGGTCGTCATGCACACAAAACCAATCGTTACCTTTAACAACCCAATGTCCACAGATGAAATTCATGCGTGGATTTTGGAGAAAGCTGCTGCACTTAAAAAACTTGAAAGCCTTAACGCTACCTACGCAGAACTCAAAGAAAAGCTGGTAAGAATCGAAGATGATATTTACGAGCAAACTGAGATCTGCAACGCAGGGCTAGGCTTACCAGCAACCAACTAATCAACTATGTGGAGTAATTAGTGGAATGCTTATTTTAACTCGTCGTCCCGGTGAAACCGTTGTTATTGGTGATGATGTCAAAGTCACTGTTTTGGGAATTAAAGGATGCCAAGTGCGGATTGGTATCGAAGCACCAAAAGATACAAGTATTCACCGCGAAGAAATTTATCTTCGGATCCAAGCTGAAAATAATAATGCCAGTGCTAGTTAGTAATTATTGATAATTTTGGTGGCGACCTGAATCTTCCACACTACGAGGATGATGATAATGTTCTTTTCAGTAGCCACCCTTTTTTTACATCACACATAAGACCGCTGATATTTAATCAGTTCATACGGGTAAATATGTCTAATCAATATTAGCGGTCTTATCTGTGGAGTAATAACCTTTAATGAGGATCAACTCATGAGTGAAGATAAAAAAACAAATGTACCGGAATTCCTTGGGGAATTAGATGGTGGTGTATTTGAAAATAAAGTTTCCGCTGTATTAAATGATGTTGCATTAGGCGTTTTAAATAACGGTGGAAAAGGGAAAATTATTATTGAAATGGATATTTCCCGCCTGAATAACTCAATTGAAGAAAAGCGAGTTATGATTTCCCATAAACTTAAGTTTGCTGCACCAACGCCTCGCGGCAAGCGCTCTGAAGAAGATACCACCGAAACACCGATGTATGTCAATAAAGGCGGTAAGCTTTCAGTTATGCAAGAAGATCAGGGGCAATTATTCGCTATCAATGGCGATCCTGATGGGAAATTAAGACAAGTTAATTAATTTCTTTTTTTATTTAAATACCAATCTTTAAAAATACTTTATTAAATAAGTAGGAGTTTTTATGTCTCAATTAAATGGTGATGCTATTTCTCAAATTACGGAACTGGCTATTTCTGGTGTTCGCTTAAATGCTGTTGAAAATATGCCATGTCCAGCAGTAGCGGTACCAAATGGTTTAGAAATTGTTAATTTAGAACGATATCAAAATGGTCGTTATCGCTTTCGTGGTTCGTTAAAAACCACCAGCATTAATGATTTTGTTAAATATAGTGTTGGGTATTCTGAGGCTCTTGGTGTTCGTTGTTTTATCGATGCTGAAGATATGACAGCAAGAACTATTTTTAACTTAGGCACTATTGAACATCCTGGTCATGCTGATAACTCTGCACTTATCGTACTGAAAAAGACATCACCTTTTTCTGCTGTGCTATCAGTAAATGGGCGCAAGCAAGGTCAGAAAGAACTTGCTGAGTGGTTAGAAGATTGGCGCGATTACTTATTAGCATTCGATGCTGACGGTAATGTTTTAGATATTAAGCAAGCAATTGGTGCTGTTCGCCGAATTACGATCGAATCAAGTCGTTCTTCAGATCATGAAGATAGTGATTTCTCAGCACGACGCTCTGTGATGGAAAATGTCGAAGCTAAAAGTAAAGACATTATGCCAGCTGCTTTTGAATTCAAATGCACTCCATATGATGAATTACAAGAACGAGCAATTAAGCTGCGCTATAGCATTTTAACCTCACAAGATACACCAACACTGGTGCTTCGCATTGTTCAACTTGAAAATCTTCAAGAGCTAATGGCTCAAGAATTTCGCGACATTCTTTCTGCTAAATTCGAAGAAACTCAAATCGAAACATTCATTGGGAATTTCTCAGCTTAATTAATTTATGCGCCACTGATCTGGTGGCGCTATTTATCATGTGGAGTAATTATGTCTTATATCTCAACGTTTACTGGCAAGCATTTCGACTTCATTAATATCTGTGCGGAAGATATTTCTATCGAAGATATTGC
>NZ_WLUG01000092.1:0-211661 GCF_009706505.1 Providencia sp. wls1922
GAACCTAAACCTGAACCGAAGCCAGAGCCGAAACAAGAACCTCAAGGTAAAGCGTATGTGGTGCAAGTGATTGCCCTCAATAATGCCAGCAAGGTTGAAGAAATTGTGGCGAAGCTAAGATTGTCTGGGTATCAGGTTTATACGGTGCCAGCGCAACCAGTGAACAACAAATTAACGCGTATTTATGTGGGACCAGAAGCATCAAGGCAGAAGCTTGAATCGGCTTTACCTGAACTGAACGCAATTACCGGTACAAAAGGGATAATCCAAGCCTTTAAGCCTTAAATTGACATTCAGTTATCCCTAAAAAATAAGGGTATTTAGTAACTTACTGCGGCGATTATGATTTTTTCTTTTCGCCGCTGATTTTTTTAAATTCGATGAAAAATGGTTACGCAAACGTTTTCGTTTTCTGTTAGAATGCATTCGCCGCTGACGTGAATGCGAATTTTGGAATGAAATATGGTCTGGATTGATTACACAATTATCGCCATTATTGGCTTCTCGGCACTGGTAAGCCTGATCCGTGGATTTGTACGTGAGGCATTATCGTTAATCACTTGGGGTTGTGCGTTCTTCGTAGCAAGTACGTTTTACCCTTATTTAGCGAGTTACTTTACGAACTTTGAGGATATTTTAGTTCGTAATGGTATTGCGATTGCAGCGCTGTTTATCGCGACATTGATTGTCGGTGCAGTGGTGAACTATGTGATTAGCTCATTAGTACAAAAAACCGGATTATCGGGTACAGATCGTGTACTGGGGATCTGCTTCGGTGCGTTGCGTGGGGTATTAATTGTATCGGCGCTATTGTTCTTTCTCGATACATTTACACCGCTTCCTCAAAGTGAGGACTGGCATCGTTCACAGCTTATTCCGCAGTTCAGTCATATAATTAGGTGGTTCTTTGACTACCTGCAAAATGCGTCAAGTTTCCTACCGGAGAATATCTCTCCGTCTGGCTGATGAGGAAAGACTAAATGTGCGGTATTGTCGGTATCGCCGGTGTTTCACCGGTAAACCAATCAATTTATGATGCGTTAACGGTGCTACAGCACCGTGGGCAAGATGCAGCGGGTATTGCGACTATTGATGGTAAAAACAATATCCGTTTGCGTAAAGCAAATGGTTTAGTAAAAGACGTCTTTGAAACGCGCCACATGCTGCGCCTTCAAGGCTCGATGGGTATTGGACATGTGCGTTATCCAACTGCGGGTAGTTCCAGCGCATCCGAAGCCCAGCCTTTTTACGTTAACTCTCCTTTTGGTATCACCCTTGCGCATAATGGTAACCTGACAAATGCTCACGAACTTGCTCGGAGCCTATTTGAAACAGCGCGTCGCCATGTGAATACCACGTCAGATTCCGAAATTCTTCTAAACGTATTAGCATACGAATTAGATAAGTTTGATCATTTTCCTCTCGAACCCGACAACATTTTTAGTGCTGTAGCATCAATGCACAAAAAAATCCGTGGTGCCTATGCTTGCGTGGCATTGATTATTGGTCACGGGATGGTGGCATTCCGTGATCCTCACGGTATTCGCCCATTAGTCCTTGGTCGCCGTATTCTAGCGACTGGCGAACATGAATACATGGTCGCCTCTGAAAGTGTGGCTCTCGATACTTTAGGTTTCGAATTCCTACGTGATGTTGCACCAGGCGAAGCGGTATATGTCACTGAAGATGGCAAATTATTTACCCGCCAATGTGCAGAGAACCCGCAGCTGACACCGTGTATTTTTGAATATGTTTATTTTGCTCGCCAAGATTCGTTTATCGATAAAATCTCGGTGTATAACGCAAGATTACGTATGGGGCAAAAATTGGGCGCGAAAATTGCTCGTGAATGGGAGGATCTGCATATTGATGTAGTGATCCCAATCCCTGAAACCTCATGCGATATCGCGTTAGAAATCGCCCATATCCTAGATAAACCGTATCGCCAAGGTTTTGTGAAAAACCGCTATGTTGGACGTACCTTTATCATGCCTGGGCAACAAGAACGTCGTAAATCCGTGCGCCGTAAGCTAAATGCTAACCGTGCAGAGTTTCGTGATAAAAACGTTCTGCTGGTGGATGACTCTATTGTGCGCGGTACCACATCAGAACAGATCGTTGAATTGGCTCGTGAGGCGGGTGCAAAGAATGTCTACTTTGCTTCAGCCGCACCAGAAGTTCGCTTCCCTAACGTCTACGGAATCGATATGCCAAATGCGAATGAGTTGATTGCACATGGTCGAGAAGTGGATGAAATTCGTAAGCTGATTGGCGCAGATGGTCTAATTTTCCAAGATCTCAGCGACCTCATCGATGCGGTTCGTGAAGAAAATCCGGAAATCAATGAATTTGAATGTTCAGTATTTGATGGCATCTACGTGACCAAAGATATCGACCAAAGCTATTTAGACTATCTAGAAAATCTGCGCAAAGATGATGAGTTGAAGTTGAAAGATCAGAGTGATGTTGAGGATTTAGAGATTTACAACGAAGGCTAAACGTTAGGGAATCCTCGTCATACTTCACGCTGTAGCGTTGTTGGCTGCATTAGCTAACCCTAGTCACATACTTGTGTATGCTCCTAGGGATTAGCTAACTTGCCGCCTAGCTACAACATGAATTATTTAGAGGATTAAATTTAAAACTAAGCTGAAAATGAAGTTAGTCTGAATTACCCTCCGTTCAAGTTTCCTTTATTGATGACTGCTTATTCAGTGAGTAAAGTTTTGCTCTGTATTTTCACTATCCTGACCTCCACACTTCGCCTCTCACTCACTACTTCACGATATTTAATATATAATGCAAGAAATGACGTGAATTGGGGCTGAACATGAAAAAATTGATCATTGGGTTAACAGGCGCAAGTGGAGCAATCTATGGCATTAGATTGCTGGAAGTGCTCAAACCTGTGAAGGATGTGGAAACCCACCTAGTGATGAGTGCAGCTGCGCGTCAGACATTAGCACTGGAAACAGAATTCAGTGTTAAAGATGTACAACAGCTTGCGGACCATGTTTATGATAGCCGCGATATCGCCGCTGCTATCTCCTCAGGCTCTTTTCGTACTGCGGGCATGGTCATCATGCCGTGTACCATGAAAACTCTTTCTGGCATCGTTCACAGCTATACAGACACGTTAGTTACCCGTGCCGCAGATGTCGTTTTGAAAGAAGGGAAAAAGTTGGTGCTGGGCGTGCGTGAAACACCGCTGCATATTGGCCATTTGAAATTGATGGTACAAGCCGCAGAAATGGGAGCGGTGATTATGCCCCCAATGCCTGCGTTTTATCACCAGCCTCAATCTATTCAAGATATTGTTAACCAGACTGTTAACCGCGTTCTTGACCAATTTGATATCGAGCTTGAACAAGATTTATTTACCCGTTGGCAGGGCGCTAAATAGTGCCTGTTTTTAAAATAATCATGATTTTGGTGCTAACAAATCTTCAAGTGCAATTCTCAGCTCAATAAATTCAAATTCAAAGCCAGCCTCTTCTAAACGTTTAGGTATGGCTTGTTGTCCACCAAGTAATAATGTCGCGGATTCCCCAAGTACACCCCTGACTGCAAATGCTGGGGTGCGGATAAAGGAAGGGCGGTTGGTAACATCCCCCATCATGGCGGCAAATTGATCATTATGGACAGGGTAAGGCGAGGTCATATTAAATGGGCCGGAGAGGGTTGGCGTCTCCATTAGGAATAAAATCGCCTTCACCATATCGTTAATATGGATCCACGGCATAAATTGTTTTCCGTGACCAATCGGTCCACCAGCACCCATTTTAAAAATAGGCAGAATTTTAGCGAGCAAACCGCCGTTAGGGGATAAAACTAATCCAGTACGTAGTAAACAAACTCGGGTTTTATCCGATTGCGCTTCTTGGGCGATAGCTTCCCAGTGAGCAGCTAGTTGATGGGTAAATTCATCATGAGGTTGATCTTCTTCCGTCACGACCGATTGACCTTGGTCGCCATAGTAACCAACAGCAGAACCTGACAGGAATACGCTCGGTGGGTTTTGACTGGCTTTGATTAAATTCGTCAATTGTTGCGTGATTTTCCAGCGACTATCACAAAGGATCTGTTTTTGTGCTGCCGTCCAACGTTTTTCTGCGATAGGTTCACCAGCAAGGTTGATGACCACATCAAAGCCATCAAGAGAGGTTTTATCTTGAAGGGTTGTCCAGCATTCAACGGCTTTACAAAATAAACTGTATACTTTTTGTGGTGAACGGCTTAACACAGTGACCTGATGTGAATGCATCACTAACGTTTGAACTAGTTGGGTACCAATTAACCCTGTTCCGCCTGTTATTAGAATTCTCATTTTTTATCCCCCTATTTAAAGCGCTATCACACTCTAAATAATCCAATTTTTACCACCCTGTAAAGATAACTATAGCATTTGCAAATGGGAATTGTTGGGTTTCAGTTAACGCTTCACAAAAAAGAATTTTGTACTGTATCTTAAAGAGATGCATTGATTTTTGTGATGGAAAGCAAGGTCAAATTTGGTTAGGATCCCTTGCAACATATATGCGAAAAGAATACCTTGTATCAAAGTATTTTGGTGGGCAAGCTAAATAAGGTTTTCAGGATGGAACAACAGACCGAATTCGTCGAATGGGTAGATATCGTTGACGAAGATAATAATGTAATAGCGCAAGCAACTCGTAGCCAAATGCGTGCAGAAAACTTACGCCACCGTGCGACCTATATCGTGGTGCACGATGGTATGGGTAAAATTCTGGTGCAACGAAGAACTGACATTAAAGATTTCTACCCAGGGCTTTTGGACGCAACGGCGGGCGGTGTCGTGATGCAAGATGAACAGATCCTTGAATCAGCTAAGCGCGAAGCTGAAGAAGAATTGGGGATTGCTGGCGTTCCGTTTGCAGAGCATGGCACTTTCTACTATGAAAATGAAATTTGCCGTGTGTGGGGTGGATTATTTAGTTGTGTGAGCCACGGTCCTTTTGCTTTGCAAGAAAGTGAAGTCGCGGAAGTAAGTTGGTTGACACCTAAGGAAATTACCGCTCGTTGCGATGAGTTCACGCCAGATTCACTCAAAGCGCTGTCATTATGGTTAACACGTAATAATGAAGCGGATAAGGCGATTAGTTGTTCAAACCCAGAGTAAATGCGAGTATTGAAATTAGGACTACCTTGGTAGTCCTTTTGTATTTTTATGATTTATAAAATTTAGGTTCTTTGATTTTATTGGATAGCGGATATTGATGAAGTTTATCGGCGTAGGAAGTATTAACCTCGATGATTTTCTCGTGTTGAGCATTAACTAAGCATGCTTGCTGAGACATTGTTTTCTCAATGAGATTAAAAAACTTTTTCTTATTTTTTGTTATATAAAGCCCTTTATTAGGTTCAAAGAACTTGAATATAACTTTATCGTTGATATGTTTAATTGTGATCCCCATGGCATGATTTTTAGTAATAAAATCACAAATGGTATCCTTCTGTTGCTGTAGCCGATTATTAATACGCTGTTTGAATTGCTCGAAGGTTATATAATTTTGCGGATTTAATTTTATATCATTATCAATAATCGTATAGGTATCATACTTTATATTATATTGGCTATTTTTTGTATTATTTGGTACTTAATGATTTTTTTCTGGTGATTTTTAACCAGTTCAAAAAAAGGTTTCATACCTTTGAGTGATAAGTCAGTTTTTGCAAAATTAGAACATTTTCTCTTAATTTCTCGAGCGGTTAACTTTATTAAATGACATTCAAAGTGGCTTTTCCCTTTTAATATATCTTCCCTGGCGTTTGCGGATGTAGAATATGCATAAGAATATAGCTGATGTAATGCTTTTTTTAAGTTGATAACATCATCTTCTTTTATATTATCGAGTAACAATGCGCTATTTTTTAAAAAGATTTCACTGATGGAGTCAAGCATTTTTTTTTGTTTTAATTCATGACTATCATTTGAAAAATCAAACTTTTTTATGGCGTTGTCAATGTGAAGGGCATAGTCAACCGATGCTTGTTTATAAATAATTTGACAGAAAGCATCATTTAAAAAAGTACGATAGTGACGAGTGTTTTCTTTGGCGTTATGTGTTTTTTTTAATGCGTGTGCCAGATTTTTTATATATTTCTTTTCATCATTTGCATGGGCATAAAATAAGAAAGCATGTGTTAATCCATAACAGACACCTTTTTCGGCTTCTTGGATATTTTTAATGCCAATTATATTGCGGGAAAACTCATTCTCAGCGGTGTTTTTAAAATGATCTGTTAATTTTATCTGTTCAAACTTAATATGAACTCTATGGGAAAGAATCATAATTAACCTCAATATTTTGTGAAAATATAGAGGTTAATGATATGGAAATGGGAGGATGTTATTTTCAGATAGCGATGAAAAAATAAAGGTCAACCCATTTCTGGATTGACCTTTTAACTCAATACTTAATAACTAAGATTATGCGTTTTCGTTTTGTACCGCTTGAATAGCAGTCAGTGCAACGGTGTAAACAATATCGTCTACCAGTGCACCACGGGATAAGTCGTTAACGGGTTTACGCATACCTTGCAGCATTGGACCGATAGAGACTAAGTCAGCAGAACGTTGTACTGCTTTATAGGTAGTATTACCGGTGTTCAAGTCTGGGAAGATAAACACAGTTGCTTTACCTGCAACCGGTGAGTTTGGCGCTTTAGATTTAGCCACATCTGCCATTACTGCAGCATCGTACTGTAACGGACCATCGATCATCAGGTCAGGGCGTTTTTCTTGCGCTAAACGTGTTGCTTCACGCACTTTCTCAACATCGCTACCCGCACCGGAATTACCCGTTGAGTAAGAGATCATCGCAACGCGAGGCTCGATACCAAAGGCTTTTGCTGAATCCGCAGATTGAATTGCGATTTCAGACAGTTGCTCTGCCGTTGGATCTGGGTTAATCGCACAGTCACCATAAACAAACACTTGCTCTGGCAGCAGCATAAAGAATACAGAAGAAACTAATGAGCTACCTGGCGCAGTTTTGATTAACTGTAGTGGTGGGCGGATGGTGTTTGCGGTGGTATGAACCGCACCAGAGACCAGACCATCCACTTCGCCTTTTTCCAGCATCAATGTGCCCAGAACAACGTTATCTTCCAATTGTTCCCGAGCAACCACTTCGGTCATGCCCTTGCTCTTACGCAGTTCGACTAAGCGTGCAACATATTCTTCGCGAACTTTAATTGGGTCAACGATTTCGATGCCAGCGCCTAATTCGATACCCTGAGATGCTGCAACACGGCGGATATCATCAGGATTACCTAACAATACGCAGGTCGCGATACCACGTTCAGCACAAATCGATGCTGCTTTAACGGTACGTGGTTCATCACCTTCTGGCAGGACGATACGTTTGCCTGCTTTACGAGCCAGTTCAGTTAACTGGTAACGGAACGCCGGAGGAGACAGACGGTTAGGACGCTCAGAATCAGCAACCAGAGATTCAATCCAGTTACTGCTAATGTGGCGAGCCACATAGTTTTGAATTTTCTCGATACGCTCATGGTCATCAGCAGGTACTTCAAGGCTGAAGCTTTGCAGATTCAGTGAAGTTTGCCATGTGTTGCTGTTCACCATAAACACAGGTAAGCCAGTTTCGAATGCTTGTTCACAAAGTTTGCGAATAGGTGCATCGATATCATAGCCGCCTGTTAATAAGATAGCCCCAATTTCGACGCCATTCATTGCTGCTAAAGAGGCGGAAACCAGTACGTCAGGGCGATCCGCAGAGGTCACTAATAATGAACCTGGGCGGAAGTGTTCCAGCATGTGTGGAATGCTACGTGCGCAGAAAGTGACGGATTTAACGCGGCGAGTATTGATTTCACCTTCGTTAACGACTTTCGCATTTAAGTGTTTTGCCATGTCGATTGCACGAGTGGCAATCAGGTCAAAGTTCCAAGGAATTGACGCTAAAACGGGTAGATTTAAACACTCCAGCGCTTTGGCATCGATATTTGCCACAGTCGCTTTGGTTGAATCATCAAAGATTTCAGACAGGTCAGGGCGAGTACGACCTTGTTCATCAACGGGGGCGTTAACTTTGTTAACGATAACCCCGATGATGCTTTCATTACGTTGGCCACCAAATTCGTTACGAACCAGCTCTAAACGCTCTTGCATTTGCTGGATTGAGCTATTGCCCGGTGCAGTAACAAATACAATTTCAGCACCTAGGGTTTTAGCAATTTCGTAGTTCAGTGATTGAGCAAAAGAGTGCTTGCGAGTTGGGACTAAACCTTCGATCAGGATCACTTCTGCATCTTTAGTGTGGTCGTGGTAGCGCGCCACAATCTCTTCCATCAGAATGTCTTTCTTTGATGAAGTCAGTAGAGACTCAACATATTCCATTGTTAAAGGCTCAACAATGGTTGTGATGCTGGAGTGAGAACGTAAAACTTCGGTAGTTTGGTCTTTATTACCGGAAACGCGTGGTTGTGCGATAGGTTTAAACACGCTCAGCTGGACACCTTTTTGTTCCATTGAGCGGACGACACCCAGACTAACGCTGGTTAAACCAACGCTGGTGCCAGTAGGAATTAGCATAATTGTACGGGACACAGGAACCTCGTTTTTTGGTTACTCTAAAGCAGTACCGCCAGCATAAGGCTGGCGGCAAGAAAGTCTTTATGCTGTTAAGCGTGCAGCATCTTGGGCAATCACCAACTCTTCATTGGTTGGGATAACCAGTGCCGGGCGGCTGTTGTCGGTGGTGATAACACCTTCTTTACCGAAACGTGCTGCTAAGTTGCGCTCGTGGTCATATTCGAAACCAAGAATTGCCAGTTTCTTCAGCGTGATTTCACGCACTTGTGCAGAGTTTTCACCGATACCACCAGTGAAGATGATTGCATCAAGACGACCTTCCATCAGCGCGCTGTACGCACCAACATATTTTGCTAAACGGTGGCAGAACACATCCATTGCACGGGTTGCATCCGCTTTAGTGCCGTAGTTATCTTCAACATAACGGCAGTCGCTAGTCACGCCAGTTAAGCCCAGTAAGCCAGACTCTTTGGTCAGCATTTTGTTGATTTGGTCAACGCTCATGCCTAATGAATCATGCAAGTGGAAAATAATCGCAGGGTCGATATCGCCGCTACGAGTTCCCATGACTAAGCCTTCTAATGGAGTTAAACCCATTGATGTATCAACACATTTACCGTTAACGATAGCAGATACTGAACCACCATTACCTAAATGGCAAGTGATAACGTTCAGTTCATCAACTGGCTTGTTCAGTTTTTTCGCGGCTTCACGAGAAACGTAGAAATGGCTAGTACCGTGCGCACCATAACGACGGATGCTGTGCTCGGAATATAATTCGTATGGCAGTGCATACAGGTAAGCTTCTTCAGGCATGGTCTGATGGAACGCTGTATCGAATACCGCTACGTTTTTGGTGATCAGATGAGGGAATGATTTTCTCGCCTCTTCAATACCAATAAGGTGAGCTGGGTTATGTAAAGGCGCGAATGGGATTGCCGCTTTAATACCCGCGATAACTTCGTCGTCAATAACAACAGAAGAAGTAAATTTCTCGCCACCATGAACAATACGGTGACCAATAGAGGAAATTTGTGCTGACAATTCAGGCTTCGCAGCAAGAATCGTATTTACGATGAAGTTCAGTGCTTCGCTATGCGCAGCGCCTGCACCTAAAGGTGCCTCATGTTTTTCACCGTCCATTTTCCATTTAATGCGGGCTTCAGGCAAATTAAAACATTCAGCTAAACCTGATAGAAATTCATCTCCATTAGTCGGATCGATGATTGCAAATTTCAGTGAGGAGCTACCGCAGTTTAAAACCAGTACCAGCTTACTTGACATGGAAATACCTATCTTAGTTGATGTTGTGAAGCCCGTTATGAGGACACACAGACTTAGTTGAAAAATGTAATTCGCTAGAGCCTAGCGCATTTATATCCGACCAATTCATGATTGATATCATGATATGTGCAAAAAAGTACATGGGTCGATGATTTTACAGGGTTTTCTCGCGCAAACGTTACGTGATGCTGTTAAATAACTGTGAGAAATAAGTCACAGTATCGTGTTGAAATAACGCGCAGAACCCCAATATATCACTGTTGTTTACTTATTAAAGAGAACTATTAAGTAACATAGTTCGGCAGTAATTCTAATTACGGTCGATTCTACTAAAACTATTTTATATTTTATATGTTTTTTTTAAAAATAGGGCGTTTGGTTGATTAAAATCATAAATGCCATATAAAGTGTAGTTATAGCGGTGAGTTACGCATTCAAGAGAATAGCGGGTTTCATTTAAGTTAGCTTAATTAAAGCTAAATTTGTGAAAATTAACTTAAAAACTGAGTGTGCGTTCACGCTCAATTTGACGTAAGCTAGCCATAGATTGATATTGTTTTTGTGATGACATCCAGAAATGAATAGCGATAGAAAATGAATGGCAGTAGAAAATCAATAGTAGTAGGAAATTAATTGATGAGCACAATGCAGAGTACCCCTCCGGGTTTTTTCAAACGCTTCAGATTAGGTAATCACTATCTGAAGGTTTTCCCTATGGAAAAAAAGCTAACGCCACTGTTTCCTGAACTACGTATCAATAAAGCGATTCGGTTTGGGATCCGCTTTATGCCGCCCATTGCGATATTTACGCTGGCTTGGCAAATTGCGTTAGGCGGGCAGTTAGGTCCAGCTGTCGCAACGGCGCTATTTGCCTGCAGCTTGCCAATGCAAGGATTATGGTGGTTAGGTAAGCGTGCCGTCACACCATTACCGGCAGGGTTATTAAGCTGGTTCTATGAAATTCGCGATAAATTTACCGAAGCGGGAATAGCGATGGCACCCGTTGAGCAGCAGCCTGATTATATGGCGCTAGCCGAACTTTTGAAAAAAGCGTTCAATCAGTTAGATCATACCTTTATGGAAGATATCTAAACGGTTCATTGAACCTTATTTAGCATTCAATTTGATAACAAACCTTTATTTAACAGTAATTAACGCAAAATAACTGTTTAGATCAATAAAAGTGATATTTAATCTGTGCATTATCAACATTGAATGCGAAGATTGCAGAAAATTATCTACGGAGAGCTGTGATGGAAATGACCAATGCTGAACGCTTAATTTTATCCAATCAATATAAAATGATGACCATGTTAGACCCAGATAACGCGGAGCGTTACCGCCGTCTGCAAACTATCATTGAGCGTGGATTTGGTTTACAAATGCGCGAGCTGGATAGGGATTTTGGTGAACTCAGCGAGCAAACGTGTCGTACAGTTATTGAAGTGATGGAAATGTACCATGCGCTGCAAGTTTCTTACGGCAACATGGAAGACAAACATGGTGTGGATGGTCGTCGTGTGCAGTTTTTGGGCTTTGATGCCGCAACGGAAGCGCGTTATCTGAGTTACGTGCGCTTTATGGTTAATACAGAAGGGCGATATACCCATTTCGATAGCGGAACTCATGGCTTTAACTCACAAACACCAATGTGGGATAAATATTTAAGAATGCTGAAAATTTGGCAAGCTTGCCCTCGCCAATATCACCTTTCAGCGGTTGAGGTTTCTCAAATTCTCAATGCTTAACCTATCTTTTTAGGTAGACACATTTACGTCTTGCATTAGGTAGCACGATTTTCTGAAAAAGGGTTTGATGTGAAGTTAAAAGCAAAAGGTTTTTTATTCGATCTCGATGGCACGTTGGCGGACTCACTCGCTGTTGTTGAGCGCTGTTGGTGTTTATTCGGCGATAGAATTGGTGAAGATAAGCAAGCGATTATCGACTACATTCATGGAAAACCTGCAATGACCACATTGCGCCATTTCCTACCTAATGCAAGCGAAGAAGAGCTGCAAAGCCATTTTCGTTGGTTAGAGAAGATGGAAAGTGAAGATATGGAGGGGGTTGTTGCACTGCCAGGTGCAATAGCACTGTTATCTTTACTGAATAAATTAGGTGCCCCTTGGGCGATTGTGACATCAGGTACAGTACCCATTGCTCACGGACGCCGAGCAGCAGCGGGTTTACCTGAACCTAAACATTGGGTCACGTTTGAAAAAGTCTCGAAAGGTAAACCAGACCCAGAACCTTTCCAATTAGGGGCGAAAAGCCTCGAACTGCCTCCTGAAGAGTGCATTGCTTTTGAAGATGCGCCAGCGGGGATCCATTCAGCATTAAGTGCGGGCTGCCAAGTTATTGCAGTTCACGCTCCAGAAGGCATGCCGAGAAGAGATGAAATCTCTGCGATTATTAGTACATTAGAACAAATTTCCGTGACAGGTCCTGACGATAACGGCTATTTTGAGCTTTTCGTGTCGAAAAACGTCTAATTGCGATCTAATCAAAGAAATCCTCTGAAAAACATGGTTAACTAACTAAAATCTTTAGCCTGTTTTTTTTCGTCGAAAGGGGATACTTTGAACGGAGAATTGCTGTGGGTGCTAACCCTACTATTGATCGCGGTTGTTCTATTTACTACCAATAAAGTCCGCATGGATGTGGTTGCCTTATTAGTCATTGTGGCGTTTGTATTAAGCGATACACTGACCTTACAACAGGCAACGGCGGGTTTTGCGGATCCTAACGTTTTGTTGATTGCCGCTCTGTTTGTCATCGGTGATGGTCTGGTTCGTACCGGAATTGCCTATCAAATGGGGGAGTGGCTCGTCCGAGTTGCAGGCAGCAGCGAAAGTAAAATGCTCGTCTTTTTAATGATGACGGTGGCGGGGCTCGGTGCATTTATGAGCTCCACTGGCGTGGTAGCTATCTTTATTCCGGTGGTGCTCAGTGTCGCAGCACGGATGAAAACCTCACCAAGTCGATTAATGATGCCGCTGGGCTTTGCTGGCTTAATCAGCGGCATGATGACATTAGTCGCAACTCCTCCCAACATGGTGGTCAACAGTGAATTAGTTCGCGAAGGATTACCCAGCTTTCAATTTTTCTCAATCACCCCAATAGGACTTCTTATTTTAGTCGCGGGTATTGGCTATATGTGGTTGACTCGCCGCTGGTTGGGTAGCAATGAACCGGATAAACAACCTGTTAAATATCAACGTAGTTTTCGTGATTTGATCCGCGATTATAAACTGGCTGGGCGTGCCCGCCGATTAGCGATTCGTAAAGGTTCTTCACTGATTGGACACACGCTTGATGAGCTTCATTTGCGTTCCCGTTATGGTGCAAACGTTGTGGGGATTGAGCGCTGGCGTAAGTTTCGCCGTGTGATGGTGAGTGCAACGGGGGGAACGGAGCTACGTGAGCGTGATGTTTTGCTAATTGATATTTCAGTGACTGACGATGAACTGCGCCAATTTTGTAGTGAACAGCTTCTTGAGCCGATGATTTTGCGTGGGGATTATTTTTCCGAGCAATCGAGGGATGTGGGGATGGCGGAAGTTTCCATGAACCCGGACTCGGAATTGCTAGGTAAAAGTTTACGAGAGATTAAATTTCGTACCCGATATGGTTTAAACGTCGTCGGGATCCGTCGCGATGGAAAAGCGCTTGATGGAAAACTGGTGGATGAACCTTTGCGCTTGGGGGATATTTTACTGGTCATCGGTGATTGGAAATTGATCCGTGTTCTATCAACAAAACCGCGTAATTTTATCGTATTGAACTTAGCCGCCGAAGTCGAAGCTGTTGCCCCTGCCTCCTCACAAGCCCCTCATGCGTTATTTTGCCTTGCGCTTATGGTGGCGATGATGGTTACCAATGAAATCCCTAACTTTATTGCGGCGTTGATTGCCTGTTTATTAATGGGAAAATTTCGCTGTATTGATATGGAAAGCGCGTACAAATCGATTCATTGGCCGAGTATTATTTTGATTGTTGGCATGATGCCATTCGCTATCGCTTTACAAGAAACCGGGGGGATAGCCCTTGCGGTAGATGCACTAATGAAGGTAGCTGGCGGATTAGGTCCTCATGTGATGCTAGTCTGCCTGTTTATTTTATGCGCGACGATAGGCTTATTTATTTCCAATACGGCTACTGCGGTACTCATGGCGCCTATTGCGATTGCCGCTGCGCATCAAATGGATGTCTCTCCATTACCTTTTGCGATGGTGATTGGTATTGCGGCATCCGCTGCGTTTATGACCCCGGTTTCTTCCCCTGTGAATACATTGGTATTGGGTCCCGGTGGTTATAAATTTGCAGATTTTCTGAAGATCGGCGTGCCATTTACGATAATTGTAATGTTTATCAGTGTGGCAGTTATTCCTATCTTATTTCCTTTTTAAGTAAATACAAAAATAGTATCAATAAAGAGCTCTATTATATATTAGGGCTCTTTTTATATTAAAAATAATAAATTTATAATATTTAATATATTTTAATGATAAATCTTTTGTTGATATTCTCCTCAATTCAATATCTATTAATTATAGGCGGATGATATGAGTAAAAATGAATCGTGGGGTAATGAGAAGTTTGTTTACGGTTATTGCGATTTTGAAAATTATTGGGGGGAGGATTTATCACATGTTGTGTTAACTCACTTTGTCTCTGGTTATTTTGATATAACTAAAAAACTGTTAACTTCAAAAGAAATATATGACATTCCGAATAAGGCTGAACTGAAAAAGGTGTTCACTATATTATTTGAGCGAAATAAAATAGATTCATATGATTTTTGGTCATTAAAATTAGTCACGAAGAGTGGAGAGGTTTATGAAACGAAAGAACCTTTACGTTGTACTATTTCAATTGATGATTCTGAGTTTGTAATATTGGGTATTAATGGGGATGCAAAAACATTTTATATTGCATTCTCTGTAATGATAGGTTGTAATGTAAAATTAGAAAAGGTTGATTAAGCTCTTTTGTTAGACGAGTTTAGAGTTGAAGTTTTTAGATTGGTAGAACAATAAATATACTATATAAGTGGGCATCGCATACCACTACTTATATATTAATTGCTTATTTCATCTAAAGACAGAGTAAAGCTAGGTACAAACGTTTTTATAAAATATTCCATTTCAGGGCTATTGCGCTCCGCTAACATTTTTTCAAGACGTCTTTTGGCTAACTTGAATTCGCTATTACCTGCGGATAGCTCTTCCAAACATTTTAAATAGGCACATAAGGTATCTGCCTGTTTTACAATAAAATGTTCTTCCTCGGATTGCAGATCTTCTACCAGTAAGCATTTAAAATCGTCTTGCAACTCTTCTGGCAGCATATCCAACAATTTTTGCTGGGCAAATTTCTCGATTTTTTTATATTCGTGGGCGATTTGCTGATTGTGATATTTAATTGGCGTTGGTAAGTCACCAGTGATGACTTCACTGGCATCATGATACATGGCAAATAGCGCAATTTTTTCAGGGTTGACATTTCCCTCGAATTTGCGGTTTTTAATGACCGCAAGAGCATGTGCTACCATGGCAACTTGTAAGCTATGCTCGGAGACATTCTCGGTACGCACATTGCGCATGAGTGGCCAGCGATGAATAAGTTTCATTCTAGCAAGGTGGGCAAAAAAATAACTCATAATCCCTCTTCAGTGATCCGGTGATGGTCTAAATTATATCTCAAAATTTATGAGGCTGGTAAGTTTATTTTGTCAGGCTTAAGAGGGCTTTTCTTATAAAAAACTAATAAATACAAGTGGTTTAAGGTTACTTAAATACCGCTATGATGAGACTCTATCTAAAAAGGAGGATGTATGAACATAGAAAAACTAAGTGGTGGTATTGCCTCATTTGAAAACCATTGGGGAGAAGAGATATTGATGGCTAATTTACAGCACACTTCAATTAGATTGGCTTCAATTTCACTTGGGGGTATACAAAATAATGAACTGATTGAAAATGCATTTGAATATATTATTCAACATGATGTTGGACAAACAAGTGATTACTGGCGTGTTCATATTGTAACGTTGTCGGGTTCTTATACTACGCCTGATGGATTTTTTTGCTCAATTAGTGAGGAAGATAAAAAAATAGGGCGAGTTAAATTATCCGTTGATGGTAAAAACAAGCAATTAAATGTTACATACCCAGTATCAGGAACTTTTTCGACAAAAATGTCTATGTATTACTGAGTTTTTCTTTTTTCAATCAAATAGCTATTGCGAGAAACATCGGTAAAGTATTTGAAATAAGGTTGATATGTATTACCTTTGAAAATTTCTAGTGTGAAGATTTAACAGTCGTTAAACATAATTCGGCTAACCATAAGCTTAATGTAAAGTAGGGTGAAAAAAGAAATAAATAGGGTCATGCAGAGTATATTAATTTGAATGGTTTTGAGTTTTTAGAGATTTAATCCATAAATGGTTATGCTAAAACAATATCTGTGGTGTTTATACATTCTAATGGCTGTAGTACATGGTTAATCTAAGGATGGATTTATTGTTATATATAAATAGGAATTCAGTCAATCTCATAAGGATGCTCTTAAATGGATTGAAATTAATTTATTGAACGATTAATTGATATAAAGGAAGAATGATTTATAATCATCGATATTATTCTAACTTGTCAGCTAATCGAGGTTTTTATGAAATACTTTCCAGTAATATTAGTGTTGTTTTTTCTTGCGGCAGTTTATCTTATTTCTATCATTTAAATATCAGATAAAGATAGTCGTATTAAGAGATGATATGTAATAAATAGAATGGTTCTTTTAGGACTATTCTATTTGCCTGCTCATCCTGAAATTAATCACACTTAAATAATTTAAAGTATTTTGAGATAACTTTGATTATAGGATGGGTCATTTTAATTAGTTATAACAGTAATATTTCATTTTATAGGCTATCAAAAATAAATAGCTCACTGAGGAGCTATTTATTGACTAACAAAAATCTTAGTAATGTTCTAATTACTGCTTATATCCGCTAAGGAAACGCCCGAACTTGGTAATCGCCATTTCTAAATCATCTGCATAAGGCAGGGTGACAATACGGAAATGGTCTGGATGTGGCCAGTTAAATGCAGTTCCCTGAACTAATAGCACTTTTTCTTGCAGTAGCAGGTCAAGGATCATTTTTTGGTCATCGTGGATATTAAAACGTTTAATATCAATTTTCGGGAACATATACAGAGCGCCTTGTGGCTTAACACAAGAGACACCAGGAATTTGGTTAATCAATTCCCATGCACGATTACGCTGCTCATATAAACGACCACCCGGTTGGATAAATTCACTGATACTTTGGTAACCGCCTAATGCTGTTTGGATAGCGTGTTGCATTGGCACGTTAGCGCATAAGCGCATGGAGGCTAACATTTCTAAGCCTTCAATATAACTTTTGGCCTGCTTTTTCGGACCATTTAATACCATCCAACCTTGGCGGAAACCTGCGACACGGTAGGTTTTTGATAACCCGTTAAAGGTCACTGTCAGTAAGTCAGGAGCCAATGCTGCGATAGAGTGGTGCTGCGCATCGTCATACAGAATTTTATCGTAAATTTCGTCGGCAAAGATAATCAAACTATGTTGGCGAGCAATCTCGACGATTTCCATTAATAGTTCTTTGCTGTACACCGCACCTGTTGGGTTATTTGGGTTGATGATGACAATCCCGCGGGTACGTGGGCTGATTTTTTTGCGGATATCGTCAATATCCGGCATCCAGCCTTGTTGTTCATCACACATATAGTGAACAGCATTACCGCCCGATAACGAAACAGCCGCTGTCCATAGTGGATAATCAGGGGCTGGAACCAGCATTTCATCGCCATTGTTTAATAGCGCTTGCATTGCTTGAACGATTAATTCAGAAACACCGTTACCAATATAAACATCTTCAACCGTCATATCGTGGATATCACGGGCTTGGTAGTGTTGAACAATTGCCTTACGCGCAGAATATAAGCCTTTAGAATCACAGTAACCTTGTGAGCTTGGCAGATTGCGCAGGACATCAACGAGGATCTCATCAGGTGCTTCAAAGCCAAACGGTGCCGGGTTACCAATGTTCAGTTTTAGGACTTTATTGCCTTCTTCTTCTAAGCGTTTAGCTTCTTTTAAAACTGGCCCGCGAATGTCATAGCAAACATTATCAAGCTTATTGGATTTCATTATCGTATTCATGGTTCTCTCATTACCCTAACGGGCTAGCAATCATAGGGGACTTCCGGCGTTACTATCTACTGTACTCCTCCCTCGGAAGCTTTTGAAGATGCTAGATAATTTTTGGTGTAAAAGGTTGGTTTAGACATAAATCAGATATGTGCTATCTTAAAGTATTGAATAAGTTAGATGATGATTCCAATTATAGTTATTAAGTTGGAATCTAATTCTGATAATTATCGTTGTTTTGGAGTGTGTCAGTGGATGAGTTATAAAAAAATGGCAGAAAAGTCGCATAATGACAAAGTAACAAAAATTGTATCACTCTGTAAGTTTGCATCTTAAATCATTAAATTAGAAATAAATTTAACTATTGGTCGGGGCATTTTGGGTGCTTTTTGACTTTTTTTGTTAGCAATATTGATTATTTTAATGAGAATATTCTTAGTGAAACCGTGGTTATAATGTTTAGTGTATTGATAATTAATAAAATTGTTAATTTACATCATATGTTACATAAACAGCTTACATTAAAATAATTGCAACTACATTAAATATGTTACTATTTAGTCTTCTTCAATTATTTCGCGCTTATTGAGTTTTACGTTAATCAACCCCGCTTTAATTGATAGAAATTTAAAACACTAATTGGATAATTAAGCTGTTTAAGTTAATTATCAAATAGATATAGCAATATAGAGTATTGAATACAATAAATGCAGATCTACGGATTAGAAATGCAAAAGTTGGATTATTTTTAAGACTCGCTGATTCTCACGGAGGAGAGCAGAAACACCAGGTATCATAAAATTATATAAAGAGAATGTACGATGATAAATTCCAATCGTCCCATAATGAACTTAGATCTCGATTTACTACGCACATTTGTCGCAGTGGCTGATCTTAACACTTTTGCCGCTGCTGCTGCCGCAGTATGTCGAACCCAGTCCGCTGTTAGCCAGCAGATGCAACGTTTAGAGCAATTAGTTGGTCGTGAATTATTTGCACGTCACGGGCGTAATAAGCTGTTAACCGCCCACGGTTTGCAATTACTCGGTTATGCGAGACAAATTTTACGCGCTAATGATGATGCCACCGCATCTTTAACCTATAACGATGCAGATGGCGAATTGCGTATCGGGGCATCCGACGATACCGTCGATATCTTATTACCTTTCTTACTAAACCGTATTGCCTCCGTATTTCCACGCATCGCGGTAGAAGTGAGAATTAAACGTGCTCAGTTTATTGAGTCAATGTTAGATAATCATGAAATTGATCTAGCATTAACGACAAGTCGTATTCCTCAGCACCCAAAAACAGCATTAAGAACTGTCCCGATTTTATGGCACAGCGCACCTGATTTTCAGCTACGCCCAAATGAGCCAATCCCATTGGTGGTAATGGATGAAACTAACCCATACCGTAAGTTATGTACTCATGCATTAGATGAAGCAGGATTACCATGGCATGTGGCTTATGAAGCGGCATCATTACCTGCTGTTCGCGCAGCGGTGAATGCCGAAGTTGGAGTAACTGCACGTCCAATGGAAATGCAAAATGCGGATCTGCGTGTTTTAGGCGAGTCAGATGGCTTACCTCGTTTACCAGATATTCAGTACTGGTTATATAAAAATGCGGATGAGCAAAAAGATTTCGTGCTCACTGTTTTTAATGCAATTGAAAACAAAAAAATCTCTTATTCTGTCGCTGAACAAGTTGAGAACGGCGCTCAATAAGATAGAGAACTGTCCTTATCGATAAAATAGGATTTTTATCAAAGATAAGTGTCAAATAAATCAAAATATGTTTATCCGGCTGAGTCAGTTAATTCTGGCTCAGCCGTTTTTTTTCCATCTATATCTTCCTTAAAACCGACCTGACTATTTTACGCATTTATATTGTTATCAAATTGTTTTTAACTGAAATTTACTGACCATACTCATTAAGTGGTTAATAGGGGAAGAAGGGGATTTTGCCAGTACGATATTTTACTTAAAGTTCAGGTGACAAAATAGTGAACAATGTTTCTGCTCAATAGGTGACAAAACACACGAATTAACCACTTATTGAGTATGGATTTACGCGTAAGAGCATGAAATAATTGTGATGTATATGGCATAACATGAAATTCATTAGTTAGTTAACGATTTGTTACGCCGTTAACAAAATTTATTTGCTGAATTGATAAAATAGCTGAGAGTAGTCAGTGGCTTAGTGGGCATGATGAATAAAAATTCGTTATCGCTTATTAAATTAAATTCGGATGTTATGTAAACAAATTGAGTATTTTTTCAATAAATCTGTGCGTTAGATCAAATAAAAAGCACATTTTTTCGTCTGTTAAGACAGGTTTTTCCTGAGATAATAGTGTAGTAAAAGCGAATAATCAGTTAGACTACTTTGCGTGTTTATTTGTGTATAGTAACACTGACACGTTTTAGCAGTTAATGAGTTATTTTTGTTTCACAAATGTTTTTGACGTGTGAATTATTTGTAATAAATACGGTTATTTTGTCTCATTTGAGCAAAATAAAATGTAGTGAGAGAAGGGCAAACCAAACAGCAGTCGTCAGGCTGATTTTAGTTTGGGGGATCTTTTAGTTTAGAGGTCAATTTTAGTCTTTCTTCTCGATTAACTGGGCAATTGTGGTGCAATACTGCCGTGTTATAAAAAGAGCAGTTAAGTGCCATAAGTAATGAGTAAGCAACGAGTATGTCTACATCAATCCTAGAGTTAGCCCATAACTGGGGCTTTGCTATATTCCTTCTCGGCGCTATTGGTCTTTGCGCTTTCATGTTGACCGCAGGTCATTTCTTGGGTAGCCGCGCTAAAGCCAGAACAAAACATGTTCCCTACGAGTCAGGTATTGACTCTGTCGGTAGTGCTCGTCTTCGTATGTCAGCCAAGTTTTACTTGGTCGCGATGTTTTTCGTGATCTTCGATGTGGAGGCTATGTTCTTATTTGCATGGTCTGTCGCCATCCGCGAAGCGGGATGGGTCGGTTTCATCGAAGCCGCTATTTTTATCTTGGTATTGTTGGCGGGATTATTTTATCTGATCCGCGTTGGTGCACTCGATTGGACTCCAATCCGTTCACGTCGCGCAGTTAAAGGTCCTAGTGAAGTTATTAAAATCAGCAATCGTCATCCGCAGTAAAAAGCGAGGCATTATACAATGGATTATACGCTCACCCGCATAGATCCGAACGGTGAGAACGACCGTTACCCACTGCAAACTCAAGAAATCGTTACTGATCCTCTTGAGCAGCAAGTTGAAAACAGCGTGTATATGGGGAAATTATCCCATGCACTTCATGATGTGGTGAACTGGGGACGTAAAAACTCCCTGTGGCCATACAACTTCGGTCTTTCATGTTGCTATGTAGAAATGGTGACGTCGTTCACGGCTGTTCATGACGTAGCCCGCTTTGGTGCGGAAGTACTGCGTGCTTCTCCTCGTCAAGCCGACTTTATGGTTGTTGCGGGAACTTGTTTTACCAAAATGGCTCCCGTCATCCAGCGCCT
Source organism: Providencia sp. wls1922 (assembly GCF_009706505.1). NCBI lineage: Bacteria > Pseudomonadati > Pseudomonadota > Gammaproteobacteria > Enterobacterales > Morganellaceae > Providencia > Providencia sp. wls1922. Next base: position 21,587 of record NZ_WLUG01000092.1, read on the forward strand.
TTATGACCAAATGCTTGAACCAAAATGGGTTATCTCCATGGGTTCATGTGCGAACTCCGGTGGGATGTATGACATCTACTCTGTTGTTCAAGGCGTCGATAAATTTATTCCCGTGGATGTGTACATTCCAGGCTGCCCGCCACGCCCTGAAGCCTATATGCAGGCTCTCCTTCTGTTACAAGAATCCATCGGCAAAGAACGTCGCCCACTTTCATGGGTTGTCGGTGATCAGGGTGTTTATCGTGCGAATATGCAGTCAGAAAGAGAAAGAAAACACGGTGAACGTATTGCAGTAACCAACCTGCGTACCCCTGACGAAATTTAAGGCTTTTAGCCATACAGCGTAACAGAGCAATGTTGTTGCGAAATAATAAACCTGATCAAGCGTTATGGTGAAGAATGATGACAGATCAGATAGCGCAAGCGAGTCATAATCAGCCAGAATGGCAGACACAAGATCACATTAATGATCCTGTGCTTCTGGAACTGCGCAACCAATTTGGCCCGGATGCCTTTTCAGTTCAAGCAACCCGCACTGGCATGCCAGTGGTTTGGGTGCGCCGTGAACAATTACTGGAAATTGTAGATTTCTTACAGAAGCTACCTAAACCTTATGTGATGTTGTTCGACTTACATGGAGTCGATGAACGCCAGCGTATTCATCGCCAAGGTCTGCCTGAAGCGGACTTTAGTGTGTTCTACCACATCATTTCCATTGACCGAAACCGCGATATCATGTTGAAAGTGGCTCTTAACGAGAAAGACTTAAACGTGCCATCAGTGGTTTCTTTATTCCCAAATGCCAACTGGTATGAGCGTGAAGTGTGGGACATGTTCGGGATCACCTTCCAAGGTCACCCAAATTTACGTCGCTTGCTGATGTCTCCAAGCTGGGAAGGTCATCCGCTGCGCAAAGATTACCCTGCGCGCGCCACGGAATTCGACCCATTTGTTCTGACTAAGCAAAAGCAAGATCTGGAAATGGAAGCATTAACTTTCAAACCAGAAGAGTGGGGCTTAGATCGTGGAAATGAAAACGAAGATTTCATGTTCCTGAACTTGGGTCCAAACCACCCATCTTCTCACGGTGCATTCCGTATCGTGCTGCAATTGGATGGTGAAGAGATTGTTAACTGCGTTCCCGACATCGGCTACCACCACCGTGGTGCGGAAAAAATGGGTGAGCGTCAGTCATGGCATAGCTACATTCCTTATACCGACCGTATCGAATACCTCGGCGGCTGTGTGAATGAAATGCCATATATTCTTGCGGTTGAAAAACTGGCAGGTATCGAAGTACCGGATCGCGTAAAAACTATCCGTGTGATGATGTCTGAACTGTTCCGTATCAACAGTCACCTACTGTATATCAGTACCTATATTCAAGACGTTGGTGCGATGACGCCGGTGTTCTTTGCGTTTACTGATAGACAAAAAGTGTACAACGTCATTGAAGCAATCACTGGTTTCCGTATGCACCCAGCTTGGTTCCGCATCGGTGGGGTTGCTCACGATTTACCGCGTGGCTGGGATAAATTACTGCGTGAATTATTAGACTGGTTACCGAAACGTCTAGAATCCTATGTGACCTCTGCGCTGAAAAACTCCATTTTGAAAGGTCGTTCTATTGGTGTGGCATCTTACACCAAGGAAGAGGCATTAGCGTGGGGTGTGACAGGTGCAGGCTTGCGTGCAACGGGTGTGGACTTTGACGTACGTAAAGCACGTCCTTATTCAGGTTATGAAAACTTTGAATTCGACATTCCAATCGCCCATAACGGTGACTGCTATGACCGAGTAATGATCAAAGTGGAAGAGATGCGTCAAAGTATCCGTATTCTTGAGCAGTGTCTGAAGAATATGCCTGAAGGTCCATTTAAAGCTGACCATCCACTGACAACGCCGCCACCGAAAGAGCGCACATTGCAGCATATCGAAACCCTGATCAACCACTTCTTACAAGTGTCTTGGGGTCCGGTAATGCCAGCTAACGAATCATTCCAGATGGTTGAAGCAACCAAAGGGATCAACAGCTACTACTTAACCAGTGACGGCAGCACCATGAGCTACCGTACACGTATTCGTACTCCGAGTTATGCGCACTTGCAGCAAATTCCGGCGACAATCAGAGGTAGCTTGGTTTCTGACTTAATTGTCTATCTGGGTAGTATCGATTTTGTAATGTCGGATGTGGATCGCTAACCATGCATAATGAACAAGATAAACAAGGTCAATGTGGCACGAGCCAATGCGGCTGTAACAGCCAGTCTGACGTGGTGAATACCTTCGAACCGCAAGTCAATCACGGTTTTGTGTTAACCGAACATGAGCGTGCGGAAATTGAAGGGGAAAAACACCACTATGAAGATGCACGCGCGGCTTCAATTGAAGCGCTGAAAATTGTGCAAAAAAATCGTGGCTGGGTCGAAGATGGCGCAATTCACGCTATCGCAGAAGTTCTCGGCATTCCTGCGAGTGATGTGGAAGGCGTGGCAACATTCTATAGCCAAATTTTCCGTCAACCAGTGGGTCGCCACATTATTCGTTATTGCGACAGTGTTGTTTGCCATATTACGGGCTACCAAGGCTTAGAAGCTGAAATTATTAAACAGCTGAGTATTCGCCCAGGTCAAACCACAGCTGATGGTCGCTTTACGCTGCTGCCAACCTGTTGCTTAGGTAATTGTGACAAGGGTCCAACGATGATGATCGATGACGATACCCACAGTCATGTGCAGCCTGAAAATATTCAAAAGCTACTGGAGCAGTATCCATGACAAACTTCTCCGCAAACCCTGTGATCCGTACCGCGGAAACTCATCCATTAACTTGGCGTCTACGCGATGACGCGCAGCCAGTCTGGTTAGATGAGTATCGCAGTAAAAACGGATACAAAGGTGTCGAACGTGCCCTTAAAGGCATGGCTCCTGATGAAGTGGTTAACCTTGTCAAAGACGCCGGACTGAAAGGTCGTGGTGGTGCAGGGTTCTCGACGGGTCTGAAGTGGAGCTTAATGCCGAAAGACGAAAACATGAAACTGCGTTACTTCTTATGTAATGCGGATGAAATGGAACCGGGCACTTACAAAGACCGTTTACTGATGGAACAACTGCCACACTTATTAGTGGAAGGGATGATTATCGGCGCTTATGCATTGAAAGCGTATCGTGGTTATATCTTCTTACGTGGCGAATATGTTGAAGCGGCTAAACATTTGCGTCGTGCCATCGAAGAAGCCAAAGCAGCGGGTCTATTAGGTAAAAATATTCTCGGTTCGGGCTTTGATTTTGAGCTATTCGTGCATACCGGTGCAGGTCGTTATATCTGCGGTGAAGAAACCGCATTGATTAACTCCCTTGAAGGTCGTCGTGCAAACCCACGCTCTAAACCACCATTCCCTGCAAGTTCAGGTGCATGGGGTAAACCGACCTGCGTTAATAACGTTGAAACTATCTGTAACGTGCCAGCAATTCTAGAGCACGGTGACCAGTGGTATATCGATTTAAGCGCGGGCAAAAGTAAAGATGCGGGCACTAAGCTGATGGGCTTCTCTGGACGCGTGAAAAATCCGGGTCTGTGGGAACTGCCATTTGGTACAACTGCACGTGAAGTCTTAGAAGACTACGCGGGCGGTATGCGTGATGGATTAAAACTCAAAGCATGGCAACCGGGTGGTGCAGGAACTGACTTCCTGACCAACGATCACCTCGATTTACCGATGGATTTCGAAAATATTGCAAAAGCAGGCAGTCGTTTAGGTACAGCGCTAGCGATGGCAGTCGATAACGAAATCAACATGGTTTCTTTAGTACGTAACTTAGAAACCTTCTTCGCGCGTGAATCCTGTGGTTGGTGTACACCGTGCCGTGATGGTCTGCCTTGGAGCGTAAAAATTCTACAGGCATTAGAAAAAGGTGAAGGTCAAGAAGGGGATATCGAAACTCTTGAACAACTTTGCCGTTTCTTAGGACCAGGCAAAACCTTCTGTGCACACGCACCGGGTGCGGTTGAGCCATTACAAAGCGCCATCAAATATTTCCGTGGAGAGTTCGAAGCGGGTATCTCGAAAAAAGATCTGCGCAACATCGTGCAGATTGCCGGGATCCAGCCAAACCTGCTCAAGCAGCGTTGGTAAGCATTTAGCGATTGAGCAACCGCTAAACGAATTTTTGACGAAGAACGTATTTATGTTTAACGCCTGCTAAAGCGGGCCTTTGGGAAGCATGCTGACTATGGCTACGATATATGTAGACGGCAAAGAATATGACGTAAACGGGTCTGAAAACCTGTTACAAGCCTGCTTATCGTTGGGGCTAGATATTCCTTATTTTTGCTGGCATCCGGCGCTGGGAAGCGTTGGCGCTTGCCGCCAGTGTGCGGTGAAGCAGTATCAAAACGCAGATGACACTCGTGGTCGTCTCGTGATGTCTTGTATGACACCGGCAACGGAAGGCACTTACATCTCAATCGATGATGAAGAAGCCAAACAATTCCGTGAAAGTGTTGTTGAATGGCTGATGACCAACCACCCACACGACTGCCCAGTCTGTGAGGAGGGTGGTAACTGCCACTTACAAGATATGACGGTGATGACTGGTCATACTATGCGTAAGTATCGTTTTACAAAACGCACGCACGTAAACCAAGATCTCGGTCCATTCATTAGTCATGAAATGAACCATTGTATCGCGTGTTACCGTTGCGTTCGTTACTACAAAGATTATGCCGATGGCACAGATTTAGGTGTGTATGGCGCGCATAACTATGTCTACTTTGGTCGTACTGAAGACGGCACGCTGGAAAGTGAATTTTCCGGTAACCTCGTCGAAGTGTGCCCAACAGGGGTATTCACCGACAAAACGCATTCAGAACGCTATAACCGTAAATGGGATATGCAATTTGCACCGGGTATCTGCCAACAGTGCAGCATCGGTTGTAACACCAGCCCAGGTGAGCGTTATGGTGAACTGCGCCGTATTGAAAACCGTTATAACGGTTCTGTAAACCATTACTTCCTGTGTGACCGTGGTCGCTTCGGTTATGGTTACGTGAACCGTAAAGACCGTCCTCGCCAAGCGCTGTTAACCAAAGATGGCGTACAGCAGGTGGTTTCGGCGATTGAAGCAATGCAAAGTGGTGCACAGATCATCAATCAAGCGAAGAAAGTGATTGGTATCGGTTCTCCACGTGCTAGCGTCGAAAGCAACTATGCACTGCGTGCTTTAGTTGGCGCTGAAAACTTCTATTCTGGTATTTCTAAGGATGAACAGCGCCGCTTAGCGTTGATGCAAAACATTCTGCAAAACGGCGGTGTTTACACCCCAACATTGCGTGAAATCGAAGGCTATGATGCGGTATTAGTTCTGGGTGAAGATTTAACTCAGACAGGCGCCCGTATGGCATTATCTGTTCGCCAAGCAGTGAAAGGTAAAGCCCGTGAAATGGCAGCGGCACAGAAAGTCGCTGACTGGCAAATCGCAGCGATTCAAAACATTGGTCAACACGCCAAATATCCACTGTTTATCACTAACGTGGATGACACGCGTTTAGATGATGTAGCCGCATACAACTACCGTGCGCCAGTGACTGATCAAGCACGTTTCGGTTTTGCGATTGCTAACCTGATCAACGGTGACGCACCGGCGGTAAATGATTTACCGGCTGATGTGAAAGCGAAAGTAGAAACCGTAGCTCAAGCCTTAGCGGGTGCGAAAAAACCTCTGATTATCAGTGGTAGCCATAGCGCTAGCGATGCGGTGATCGAAGCCGCCGCTAACGTGGCATTTGCGCTGAAAGCGAAGGGTGCGAACGTCGGTCTGTCTTATGTCGCGTCTCATGCCAACAGCTTTGGTCTTGCGATGATGAACGCATTGCCATTAGAAAATGCGTTCTCACGCATTGAAGCTAATGAAGCGGATGTGGCTATCGTGATGGAAAATGACCTTTACCGTCATAGCACCGTGGATGCTGTCAATAGCGCATTAGCGAAACTGAAGCACCTGATCGTGGCAGACCACCAGCACACAGACATCATGGATAAAGCGACATTAGTCCTGCCAGCGGCAAGTTTTGCTGAAGCGGACGGTACGCTTATCAACCAAGAAGGTCGTGCTCAACGCTTCTTCCAAGTCTTTGACCCAACTTACTACGATAACAGCATCGTGATGAACGAAAGCTGGCGCTGGATGCATTCACTGCAAACTGAAGCGCAGCAACGTGATGCAGATTGGTCGCAATTAGACCACGTTATCGAAGAGTGTGTGGCAGCTCTGCCACAATTTGCGGGTATTAGAGATACGGCACCGAAAGCCTCTTTCCGCATTCGTGGGCAGAAACTGGCACGTGAACCTCATCGTTACAGCGGTCGTACGGCAATGCTGGCAGACAAATCGGTTCATGAACCGCGTCAACCGCAAGATATCGACTCACCATTTGCGTTCTCAATGGAAGGGAATAACCAACCGAAAGCGCCACGCCAGCAAATTCCATTTGCATGGGCACCGGGCTGGAACTCACCACAAGCATGGAACAAATTCCAAGCAGAGGTGGGCGGACACTTACTGTTTGGTGATCCGGGTGTGCGTTTATTCAATTCGAAAGAAAACAAATTGGCGTACTTCACTGAGGTTCCGGCGGCTTACCAAAGCGGCGAAGCACAGTGGGTTGTGGCACCTTACTATCATCTATTTGGTAGTGATGAAACTTCACAACGTTCTGATGTGATCCAGCAACGTATGCCAGAGCCTTATATCATGTTGAACGCGCAAGATGCGGCGACACTCGGTCTAAATGCTGGCGTGAAAGCTGAATTTAGTCATGCAGGTCAAACCTTTAATCTGCCAGTGCGCATTAGTCAGCACCTTGCAGTGGGTCAAATCGGTTTACCTCTGGGTATGCCGGGAATTGCTCCGGTAATGGCGGGCGTGTCAGTGAATAATCTGCGGAGGGGCGCATGATGGATTGGATTTCTCCTGCGGTGATGGAAGTCCTGATTTCCATCCTTAAATCGGTTGTTATCTTGCTGGTTGTTGTGACCTGCGGGGCATACATGAGTCTCGGTGAACGCCGTATTCTCGGTCTATTCCAGAACCGTTACGGTCCTAACCGTGTGGGTCCATTTGGAATGGGACAACTGATTGCCGACATGTTCAAAATGCTGTTTAAAGAGGACTGGATCCCAGAGTTCGCGGACAAGAAAATCTTTACGCTTGCGCCGGTTATCGCATTTTGTTCTCTGTTCTTAGCATTTGCCATTGTGCCAGTCAGCCCGACTTGGCACGTCGCTGACTTGAACATCGGGATCTTATTCTTCCTGATGATGGCAGGTCTGGCAGTGTACGCGGTACTGTTCGCTGGTTGGTCAAGTAACAACAAATACTCCTTATTGGGTGCGATGCGTGCATCGGCTCAAACGGTGAGTTATGAAGTGTTCTTAGGCTTGTCACTGATGGGTGTGGTCGCGCAAGCGGGTTCATTCAACTTAATCGACATCGTGAATTCCCAAGAGGGTATGTGGAACGTGATCCCACAATTCTTTGGTTTTATCACGTTTGCGATTGCGGGTGTCGCGGTGTGTCACCGTCATCCATTTGACCAGCCAGAAGCGGAACAAGAGATTGCCGACGGTTACCACGTAGAATATTCCGGTATGAAATTCGGTCTGTTCTTCGTGGGTGAATATATCGGTATCGTGACCGTGTCCGCGCTGATTGTGACACTGTTCTTTGGTGGTTGGCATGGTCCATTCCTGCCTGCTTTCCTGTGGTTTGCGATTAAAACAGCCTTCTTCATGATGATGTTCATCTTGATCCGTGCTTCATTACCGCGCCCACGTTATGACCAAGTAATGTCCTTCGGCTGGAAAATTTGTCTGCCGCTGACACTGCTTAACCTGCTGGGTACCGCAGCAGTGATTTTATACAACGCTCAGTAAGGGGTGATTGAACCATGACATTAAAAGAGTTATTGGTCGGTTTCGCCACCCAAGTACGCAGTATTTGGATGGTGGGTCTACATGCGTTCGATAAACGGGAAACGCAAATGTACCCAGAAGAGCCGGTTTATCTGCCACCCCGTTACCGTGGGCGCATCGTGCTAACGCGCGATCCTGACGGTGAAGAGCGTTGTGTTGCGTGTAACTTATGTGCGGTTGCTTGCCCTGTGGGATGTATCTCACTGCAAAAAGCTGAGCACGAAGATGGACGCTGGTATCCCGAATTTTTCCGCGTGAACTTCTCTCGCTGCATTTTCTGTGGTCTGTGCGAAGAGGCTTGCCCAACCACGGCAATCCAATTGACGCCAGATTTCGAAATGGCAGATTGGCGTCGTCAGGATCTGGTTTATGAGAAAAACGACCTGTTGATTTCAGGACCGGGTAAATATCCTGATTATAACTTTTACCGTAAATCAGGTATGGCGATCGCAGGCAAAGATAAAGGCGAAGCGGATAACGAAGCGAAACCTATCAACGTCAAAGACCTGTTGCCGTAAGGAGCGATATTCATGGAATTTACATTTTATATCGCCGGTCTAGTTGCTGTTCTAGCAACTTTGAGGGTGATTACTAATACCAATCCAGTGCATGCGCTACTGTATCTGGTGGTTTCTCTGTTGGCACTGTCAATGGTGTTCTTCTCGCTCGGGGCGTATTTTGCCGGAGCGTTGGAGATTATCGTTTACGCTGGCGCCATTATGGTTCTGTTTGTTTTCGTGGTGATGATGTTGAACTTAGGTCGCTCAGTACAAGAACAAGAGCGCGCTTGGTTAACACCGAAAACGTGGATTGGTCCCGCAGTGCTATCTGCCGTTTTACTGGGCATTTTAGTGTATGGGATCACCAGCCTTTCTCATCAAGAAAAAACGGAAGGTGTGATTATCACAGCGAAAGAAGTGGGTATCAGCTTGTTTGGTCCTTACGTCTTAGCCGTTGAATTAGCATCGTTATTATTGCTCGCGGGTCTGGTTGTTGCCTTCCACGTGGGTCGTGACCGTTCAGAAAACAGCGCTGATCTTGTCAGCAACAGCCGTAATGCGGGGGAGAAACAATGATACCTCTTCAACATGGTCTGATTTTAGCGGCAATTATCTTTGTAATGGGACTGAGCTGTCTTGTTATTCGCCGCAACCTGCTTTTCATGCTGATCGGACTGGAAATCATGGTGAACGCAACGGCATTAGCCTTTGTGGTCGCAGGCAGTTTTTGGGGGCAACCAGATGGTCAGATTATGTATATTCTGGCAATCACTCTGGCGGCAGCGGAGGCGAGTATTGGATTGGCGTTGTTACTGCAACTCCATCGTCATCGTCAAAACCTGAACATTGATAAAGTCAGTGAGATGCGCGAATGAACTTACTCTATTTAACGATTCTGTTCCCGCTGTTAGGGTCTGTGCTTCTCGCATTTTCCCGCGGTCGTTGGTCAGAAAATGTATCCGCGATTATCGGTGCAGGCTCAGTGGGTCTGGCCGCTCTAGTTGCATTTTATGCAGGCTCTGAATTTTTAGCCCAACCTGTTTTAGCTAATGGTGGATATGAGCCATACCCACAAATGTTATGGACTTGGATGTCTGTGGGTAATTTCACCATCCCATTTAGCCTGTCCCTTGATGGTCTTTCTCTGACCATGTTAGGTGTGGTAACGGGTGTGGGCTTCCTTATTCATGTGTATGCCTCTTGGTATATGCGTGGCGAGGAAGGTTACTCACGTTTCTTCACTTACACTAACCTGTTTATCGCGAGCATGGTGGTATTAGTGCTGGCTGATAACATGATGCTGATGTATCTCGGTTGGGAAGGGGTAGGGCTGTGCAGTTATCTGTTGATTGGTTTCTATTACACCAATCCAGAGAACGGTAAAGCGGCAATGAAAGCCTTCTTCGTGACCCGTATCGGTGACGTGTTCTTGGCTATCGGCATGTTTATCCTGTACAACGAATTGGGTACCTTAAACTTCAGCGAAATGGCACAACGTGCGACTCAGTTGTCTCCAGAAGGCTTATCGATGCTGAACTGGGCAACGCTGATGTTATTAGGCGGTGCGGTAGGTAAATCAGCTCAGCTGCCATTACAAACATGGTTAGCTGATGCGATGGCGGGTCCAACGCCAGTATCTGCGCTGATCCACGCCGCAACCATGGTTACTGCGGGTGTGTACTTAATCGCGCGTACTCATGGTCTGTTCCTATTAACCCCAGATATTCTGCATTTAGTGGGTGTTGTGGGTGCGGTAACATTGCTGTTTGCAGGTTTCGCAGCATTGGTTCAAACGGATATCAAACGTGTTCTTGCTTACTCTACTATGAGCCAGATTGGTTACATGTTCTTGGCTCTCGGTGTACAAGCATGGGATGCGGCAATTTTCCACTTAATGACACATGCCTTCTTCAAAGCGTTACTGTTCCTGTCCGCAGGTTCGGTGATCATTGCGTGTCATCACGAGCAAAACATCTTCAAAATGGGTGGGCTGCGTAAGCAAATTCCATTCGTTTATATTGTGATGTTAATCGGTGGTAGTGCATTGGCCGCGTTGCCTCTGTTTACTTCTGGCTTCTACAGTAAAGATGCCATCTTGTGGGGCGCGAAAGTGGATGGGCAAACTGTGCTGTTATGGGCGGGTATCATCGGTGCATTAATGACCGCAATTTACACCTTCCGTATGATTTTCATCGTCTTCCACGGTGAAGCCAAAATCAAAGCGCATAAAGTTAAAGGCATCACTCACACTGTACCACTGGCTATTTTGGCAATCCTTGCAACCTTCGTGGGTGCGATGATCCACCAGCCATTAGAGGGCGTATTCCCTGCAAAACCTATGGAAGCTGAAGACGGTAAACTGTTTATCGAAGCTATCTCGGGTGGTTTTGCTATCGCAGGTCTGTTGATTGCGACGTTCCTCTATCTGTTTAGACGTTCTATCGTTGATGCGATTGCGAAAACAGCAATTGGTCGTTTCTTCTCAACGTGGTGGTACCACGCATGGGGCTTCGACTGGTTGTATGATGTAATTTTTGTAAAACCTTTCAAAGGAATTGCATGGTTACTCGAAAGCGATCCGATTAACTCACTGATGAATATCCCTGCACATCTTTCACGTTGGGCAAACAAAGGGCTAGCAGTGAGTGAAAACGGTCAGGTCCGTTGGTATGTTGCCTCTCTGGGGCTGGGTGCAGTGCTGATTCTTGCTCTGCTGCTTTTGGTTTAATTAAGGGACACATTGCGCCATGCAATTATATTGGCTAATACTTATTCCCTTTATCGGTGCCCTGCTAAGCTGGCAGGCCGACCGATTCAGTCACCGCGCACCTCGTTGGGTTGCGCTGGGGACAATGGGGATCACGCTTATCCTTGCGGTACTATTTTGGGCGCAAGGGGATTATTCGCTGGTTAACCCGCAAGGTATTCCAGAGTGGCAAAATACATACTCAAGGGAATGGATCCCTGCGCTAGGTATCAATTTCTCGTTAGCGGTTGATGGATTATCGCTGTTGATGGTGGTGTTAACCGCCATCATGGGCGCGTTTTCAATCCTCAGTTCGTGGAGCGAGCAGCAAGAGAACCAAGGTGCTTATCACTTTAACCTGTTATGGATTATTGCAGGTGTGATGGGGATCTTCACGGCGGTTGACCTGTTCTTATTCTTCTTCTTCTGGGAAATGATGTTGATCCCGATGTACTTCCTGATTGCGAATTGGGGACACAAAGGGTCAGGTAACCGCCAGCATGTTAAGGCAGCGACAAAATTCTTTATCTATACGCAAGTCAGCGGTTTGATCATGCTGGTGGCGATTATCGGCTTAGTTATCCTTCACTGGATTGCGTTCAATGAGCTGACATTCGACTATAACGCGTTGCTAGGTACTGAAAGTGCGTTGTCAGGTACGGCGGGCTTCTTGCTGATGCTGGGCTTCTTTATTGCTTTCGCAGTAAAAATGCCATTAGTGCCATTCCATGGGTGGATGGCAGATACCCAAGAACAGTCGCCAACGGCGGGTTCTGTCGATATCTCCGGTATCATGCTGAAAACAGCCGCATACGGTTTGTTACGTTTTGTACTGCCATTGTTCCCTGAAGCTTCACTGCAATTTACACCAGTGGCAATGACGCTGGGTGTGATCAGTATCTTCTACGGTGCATGGTTAGCATTCAAACAGACGGATATTAAACGTTTAGCGGCGTACAGTAGCTTATCGCACATGGGCTTTGTGACCGTGGCTATCTATGCAGCATCGACACTGGCCTATCAAGGTGCTGTGGTGCAAATGATCACTAACGGTCTGTCGGGTGCGGCGCTGATTATTATCAGTGGTCAGCTGTACGAACGTACTCAGACTCGTGATATGCGCATGATGGGTGGATTATGGAAACGCATCAAATGGTTACCGGGTTTATCCCTGTTCTTTGCCGCAGCAACCTTAGGTATGCCGGGCACAGGTAACTTTATCGGCGAATTCATGATCTTCTTCGGTAGCTTCAGCCAATTCACATTAGTGACCTGCATTATGGTGTTTGGTGTGGTGTTTGCCTCTATCTATGCACTATGGATGATGCAGCAGACTTACTACGGAACGCCGAAATCAGAGACTGAACTGAAAGGGCTAACGGCTCGTGAGTTTGGTGTTTTACTGGTTCTGGCGGCTTTATTGGTTATCATTGGTTTCTACCCACAACCTATCTTAGATACGTCTGCGGGTTCGATGGAAACACTGCATAACCTGTATTCTGCTTCACTTTCAACACAAGGGTAGTAATTCGCCATGACAATAACAACTTTAGAATTGTTAGCAATGCTGCCGTTAATCCTTTCTGGATTGACTGCAGTGATTGTGATGCTGTCAATTGCGTGGCGGCGAGATCATTTAACCAGTGCCGGAATAACGGTTGTTGGCTTTCTCCTGACATTTGTTTCACTGATTTGGGTTAACGGCTATGCCATTCCTACATCAGTGGGCGAAGAAGCATTACTACCAAGAGCAGTGACTTCATTGCTGTTAGTTGATGGTTTTGCACTGTTCTACTCAGGACTGGTTCTGATCGCAGGTATGGGTACCGCTATTTTTGCTTATCATTGGCTAGAAGGCTTTAATGATAACAAAGAAGAGTTTTACCTCTTATTGAGCATTGCGGTGACGGGTGGTGTTCTACTGGGAATGTCGAACCATATGGCTTCGATGTTCATCGGTATTGAATTGATCTCTATTCCACTATTTGGCCTGGTGGCTTATACCTTTGAACGTAGCCGTACTTTAGAAGCGGGTATCAAGTATATGGTGTTATCCGCAGCAGCGTCGTCATTCCTGCTGTTTGGTATCGCTTTATTATACGCAGAATCAGGTAGCTTAAGCTTCAGCGTCGTCGGTCAAAGTTTAGCGAATAGCAGCATTCACGCGCCACTGATTTTAGTTGGTTTAGGTATGATGATTGTGGGCTTCGGCTTTAAATTATCGTTGTTCCCATTCCAATTATGGACCCCAGACGTTTATCAAGGTGCACCTGCACCCGTTGCCGCTTTCTTAGCAACGGGCAGTAAAATCGCTATCTTTGCGGTGTTGGTTCGCATCTTCTTAGAAGCACCAATTACGCATGTTGATGGCATCGCACAAACAGATACATTATTAGCAGTTGTTGGTGTGATTGCGATTGCGTCAATCTTGTTTGGTAACTTGCTGGCATTGACTCAGAAGAGTGCGAAGCGTCTGCTTGGTTACTCATCTATCGCTCATATGGGGTACTTACTGGTTACGTTAGTGGCAATGCGTGTTGATGCTCAATTGGCACAAGTCACCATTGCTATCTACCTGGTGAGCTATTTGTTAGCGAGCTTGGGTGCGTTTGGTGTGGTTAGCGTAATTTCTAGCCCATACCGTGGTGATGACCAAGATGATTTCAGTGCATTCCGCGGCTTATTCTGGCACAAGCCAGTCTTGGCGATGGTGATGACGGTGATGATGTTATCTCTAGCGGGTATTCCTATTACGCTTGGGTTCATTGGTAAGTTCTATGCCATCCTTTCGGCCGTATACGCACAATTGTGGTGGCTGACAGGGGCTGTGGTGGTAGGTAGTGCACTTGGATTGTTCTACTACTTGCGCTTTATGGCGAGCTTATATAGCCGTGATGCAGAACATGCAGACCGCTATACTGGACCAGAAAAAATGACGTTGGGAACTGTGTTTGCAGCGCTGTGTGCGATAGCGGTTATTGTGTTTGGTCTGTGGCCACAACCGATTATTGATATTGCAACATCGACACTGCCAGCACTTAGCTAAGTTTTAGTAAACAGCTAGGTTTTAGTCAACAAGTCAGTTCCGATAAAATCCCCGTTACTTAACAGTAACGGGGATTTTTTTAATCCGGTAATTGTCGTTGATATTGGTACTCAATATCGTTCAAATAGGTCATTAACATTTGGCTAACGGTTTTAATTTGATCGAAATTCAAACACTCCTCTGAGACTTTTTCACTCATAAAACCGCACCAAGACTCCCAATAAGATTTTAAAGCGCCGGCTTGAGTGATAATGGTCTGTTTATGGGTTTCTATCTGATTAATATCATTGGCATAGCTCATGAGCTGCGAGAGTCGAAATATATTATTATCTATCGTATTTATTTCTTCACGCGCCTCAATAATCTGGTCACTGATATAGATCCTTACATCAACAAGTTGACTAAACTCGAGCCCATCATCCACCATCGTTAATAAATTACGAATATAACTAATAGCCGCTTTCAGAATGTCTTTTTTATTGGGTTGGATATCAATAGAATCAATAAGCTCTTTCCCTTGAAAATATCGGTCAAAGAAATCTGTAATTTTATGCTTTAATATAATATCTTCTGCTGCGAGGATCACAGAGAGATTGTTATTTAATTCATTAATCTTAGATTGCTTACTATTTTTAGAGTTAACAAGAAATTCTTTTTGTTTGGTATATTGAGAATGCTTCAGTTTGTTAGGTTCATTTAGATGAAAAACTAATAATGATTCTAATGTATAGCGTGTTTTTGAAATAAGCTTTTCAAGTTCAAATTTGACATCCATTAAGTCATCGACAAAGCCTGTAATTGCAATTTTTCGGCGAATATCAGATAGATCATCATCATTATTTTCATATGTCAGCAATGCATAATCATCATTTTTAATAATATAGTTCAATTTGATTTTTAGAATGGGAACAGAGTTTCTAATCAGTTCATTGAGTCTTTCAATCTTAATTGCAATTTTTTGAATGCGACCATAAATAATATAGTCGTAGTTAAGAATATTTTTATTAAAAGAGCTAATGCTATTTGAAATACACCTTAATTGGTAGATATCAATGGAGGGTAACATAGGTAATTCGAGGTTATCATACATATTAACGCCTTTTATTGTGAGTTTTTTTCATTGATTTGTAGCTCATCAAATAGCTTAATCAAATGAACTGAATAATCTTGAATAGAAGTCCAAGATGTGATGATACGTTTGAATTGCGTGATAAACCGGATCAGTTTTTCTGCATTGTTTATCCTTGCAAATATATCAATAGATTGTTTAATCTCTGTGAGGATTACGAGCCACATATAATCTAAGTGGTCAATAGCTAGACGTGCATCTTTAAATAAACTTTCAATTTTTTGTAAATTAATTTGAATATCAAAGATAGTTTTCTGTAGTAGCTGTTCTTGATGTAACTTATGATTTATTCCTTCGATTTCTTTGATTAATTTATTTTTCCTATCACGGATATTTTCTGCTTTTACACCAAAAATACTGCCTGTAATCACTAAACCAATAATGCCCCCCGCAAGACCTGTAAAGCAAAGCTTAACAAAGTGGCTATATTCCTGCTCTAATTGGTATAGTTCGTTTTTCTTAAAGGCGATAAGCTCTTTATAAAATGACTCGTTATTGCTGGGATCCTCGTTAGATTCTAATTGTTGATATAGTCCTTTTATTGTGAAGAGTAATGAATCTACATGGGTGTAGTCTGAAAGATATCCACCGGTAATATGCGCACGAAAATCTGAGACTGTGTTTTTAATTTGAATGGTTTTAATCGATTGCTGTTTTATATCTCCTTTAATTAACTGCAAAATGCTTAAAAGTTCAGTGGCAATTTGTTGGTCGTCATTTTGATAGGTGATTTGGTTTAAGTCGCTTTCAGATAAATCCTCTAAGCTATCTGAGATTTTTTGAATAATCGGCATGTGATTAATATATTCAAGAATTTGATCACCAGTTTGTATGATGTTACGACTTGTTAATGACAAATCAATGGATTGCTCTTTCACTTTGAGCTCAACGTTATCCCAGGTGTTAGCGTGTTTACGAATACTCAGAATCGTCTCAGTTAATTCACTAGCTGGTAGTAATGAATCATTTTTATCATTAATGCCGAACCATTTTAAAATATCAATTTCTTTGATAGGAAGGGTTAGCGCAAACTGGACGTGTCGGTGAATATTAATTAAATCTTCGAGGGTGAATATACCCGCTGATCTTGCGGATAAGGAGTCTTGATTGGTTAACAATGCCAATGTTGCATCGCCAATATTTTCCTTTTCAATAATTCTGTCATAGTTAGACTGAGTATTCATTCTGGATTTCCAATTAATTAAATGAAGGTGGAATGATAAAATTAGAGAGCTAATTATCTTGTTGCTTTGATGATTAATTTATTTTTTACTTTTGGTTTTTAATAGTAATAAACAAGGGGCTTGTAACGTTCAAATTTATAACTCATAACCTACTAGAAACGCAGGGCTTATGTTGATATTAAAAAATGAAAATCAGCGCTAAAAAATAACTCATTGGTTGTAGTTTTAAATATTCATTTATTACATAAATTACAACTTTAAAATTTAGATATAGGATCATCACTGAGTTCTTAAGCTGAATATTATGATTTCAAATAATAAGTAATTAATCTTAATTAGGATTCAATATCTAGAACTAATTAAAGAATAAAAGTGGTTTATAAGGTGAATTATTGAAATTTTATATTTTACTCATAAGTTGATAGTGGAGTTATACAAATAAGAAGGGTGAGAGACTTTATTTAACAGTTTGATATGACATGATTTTGAAAATGCCCCCATGTCGTAAGCTTATCATTTTTGATTTCTATCTGACGGTTTTTTAAACATCTTGTGCTATTAATAATGAATGTATTAATAAATTACATTGCGATATATAATAATTGTAAGTAAATCGATGTCGTTGTGATGGTGCAGTGGGAATCTAAAGTGACAAAAACAAAAATTGATAAATTATTAGCTGAAATTCTGACCCATTTGTCTACATTAGTACTCAATCCTAACGAATATACCCGCTTAACGTGGAAGATGGATGCAAAAGAGGCGTTTCCTGGATTAGCGTGGTTATCGTCCCAAGATAGCTACCCTCAATTCTATTGGTATCACCGTACTGGCTCAGAGGAATGTAGTGCGTTAGGCACAGTAAAATCATTTAATGCTATCATGGATGCTGAGCAATTTATCTCCGAGCATACTGAAATCCCTGATATGCGATTATGGGGCCTCAATGGTTGGAATGGTGTGGGCGAAGGTATCAGTGAAACCCTTAAGCGAGAATCCGCATTCTATTTTCTACCTCGATTAGAAATCTTCCGCTTGCGCTCAACGGTGACTGTTGCTCTAAATATTGATGGTGCACAGGATCTCCAAGCCGCTATTGCTTTTGTACAGCAGTTAAATTCGGTATCGAATAGCGTATCCCCATTATCCACTCAAATCATTGGGCAGCAGCATATTCCCGATCATGATGAATGGTGTGCGTTACTCACTGGGGCAATTCACGATATGCGTGCAGGTAAAATGGAGAAAGTGGTGATGGCACGGGAAACCAAATTGTCACTATCTAAGCCCATAACTGCGGCAGAGTTTTTATCTGCTAGCCAAAAAGTGAATCACCATTGCTACCATTTTATGATGGCGTTTAGTGCGCACTCCGGCTTTATGTCATCGACTCCAGAGCGTCTTTACTTGCGCCAAGGCACTCAACTTAATTCTGAAGCACTAGCGGGTACGGTTGCTAACCATGTTGATGATGGGATTGCGGCTGAAAATGCCAAATGGTTAATGGAAGACAGTAAAAACCAGCATGAAAATTTAGTGGTGGTTGATGATATTTGTCAGCAATTACAAGGTGCGGTAACGGGTATTGATGTCTCCCCCGCGAAGGTGATCCGCCTGAGAAAAATCCAACATTTATATCGCTCCATTGCCGCGACCCTATTAGCGCCCTCAGACAGCGATTGTTTGCAACGTTTACAACCGACGGCAGCGGTATGCGGCTTACCCCGTCGCGTTGCTCGTGAATTCCTTGCCGAGCACGAGCCATTTTCTCGTGGTTGGTATGCAGGAACGGGTGGCTTTGTCAGTTTAAATCGCAGTGAATTTGCGGTTTCTCTGCGCTGCGCTCAAATTGATGGTACCCAGATATCCCTCTATTCAGGCGCAGGGATTGTGAGTGGTTCAGATCCTGAACAAGAGTGGGAAGAAATTGAAAACAAAGCGTCTGGGCTGAAATCCTTACTTAAAACGCAATGAAAAACCAAGCACAATGAAAAAATAGCCTAAAAACCCTATAGCTAAAATGGTTATTTCTTTTTTATTTTCAATTAGTTCATGAAAAATTGTTTTGAGATCAAGAAATTTTTCTCAATCCTATTACACTCAGCATCATGAATAATTTACCGAGCACATTATGTCGAATTCAGCATTTAATCTCCGTTGGGCTGAGGTAATTATTGAGGCGCTAGCCCGTCACGGAATGAAAAATATCTGCATAGCTCCCGGCTCTCGCTCCACGCCGTTAACGTTAGCCGCTGTGAATAATGCAAAACTTCATTGCCATACGCACTTTGATGAGCGCGGATTAGGTCATCTTGCTCTTGGGCTTGCGAAAGCGAGTGGAGAACCTGTTGGCGTGATTGTCACCTCAGGGACGGCAGTCGCTAACCTGTATCCCTCACTGATAGAAGCTGGATTAACGGGGGAAAAAGTCATTTTCCTCACGGCAGACAGACCGCCAGAATTAATTGACTGCGGTGCCAATCAGGCTATCCGCCAAACCCATATTTTTGCTAGCCATCCGTTCGAAAGTTTAATGCTACCAAGACCCACGCGCGATATTTCAGCGAAGTGGCTGGTTTCTGCGCTAGATAACGGGATGAATCAGCTGCGTCATGGGGCATTCCATGTGAACTGTCCTTTTGCTGAACCGCTGTATGGTGAAACTGAAGGGGAAACCGAGTGGCAAGCCAGTTTAGGTAATTGGTGGCAATCATCTCACCCGTGGCTAAGCGAACCTCTAACCCATACTGTCGCATTAGTGGCTGACTGGTATTTCTGGCGTCAGAAAAAAGGGGTCGTGATCGCAGGGCGTATGAGCAGCAATGATGGCGAGCTTGTTGCAAAATGGGCGGCAGAACTAGGCTGGCCAGTTATCGGTGATGTGCTCTCTCAGACTGGACAACCTTATCCATGTGCTGATTTATGGTTACAACACCCGAACGCTAAAGCCTGGTTAGATGAAGCAGAATTAGTGGTTCAGTTTGGCTCCAGCATAACAGGAAAACGCGCATTACAGTGGCAAAGCCAGTGTCATCCTCAAGAGTATTGGATAATTGATACTATTCCCGGGCGTTTAGATCCTGCCAACCATCAGGGTCGTAAGCTCACTTGCAGCGTAAAAGGGTGGATAGAGCAACATCCTGCTCAACCGCGCGGTGCATGGTGCGAAGGCTTAACGGACTTAACAAATCGTACCTTGCAACATGTTCAAACCCAGCTGCAAAACCAATTTTCTGAAGCTGCGGTAGCGCATCAACTCCCTGAACTTCTCCCGCCTTGCGGACAACTTTTCGTGGGGAATAGCTTAATTGTGCGTTTAATTGATGCACTGGCTCAATTGCCTGCGGGTTACCCGGTATTTAGTAACCGTGGCGCCAGTGGTATCGACGGGTTGATCTCGACGATGGCTGGTGTACAGAGAGCGACAGCAAAACCGACACTCGGTATCGTCGGGGATATATCCGCATTGTATGATTTGAACAGTTTGGCATTGTTGCGCGAACCTTCTGCTCCTAGTGTGTTGATTATTGTGAACAATAATGGCGGGCAAATTTTCTCGATGCTGCCAACCTCCCCAGAAGCTCGCCAAAACTATTATTGCATGCCACAAAATGTAAGCTTTGAAGGTGCGGCGATGATGTTTGGTCTGCAATACTGCGCGCCAACAGATTGGTCGAGCTTAAAAGAGACAGTGCAAGAATTCTGGTTCAAGCAACGCGGTACACTGCTGATTGAGTTAGTGGTTGATGGGGATGAAGGTGCTCGAACACTAAAACAATTACTGCAAGACGTGGAAAGTTTACCGTGCTAGCGGCGCACTATTATCCGAGTCAGGAACAACCTGCCAACGGCAAAAAAACACCGTGGCTAGTTTTCCTTCATGGCTTATTAGGGAGTCACGATGATTGGTCATCGATTGTTGAGGCTTGCCCCAATTATCCGCGCTTAGTGGTCGATTTGCCGGGGCATGGTGATTCACGCAATATCGGCTGCCAAGGTTTTGTTGATTTTGATACGCAACTGACTCAGTTGTTGGCGCGTTACTCTGTTTCGCAATATGTGTTGATTGGCTATTCGCTCGGCGCCCGCTTAGCGATGCACTTTGCCTGCTTTAGCACTCATCAAGGGCTACAAGGGTTGGTGATTGAAGGGGGCAACGTTGGTTTACAGAGTGAACAAGAACGTATTGCGAGAGCTGATAACGACCATCGCTGGGCAGAACGTTTTCGACATCAGCCAATCGAACAGGTTTTGAATGACTGGTATCAACAAGCGGTTTTTGCCGACCTTACATCGGCTCAGCGTGAAAAATTGGTAGCACTCCGAGGTCAAAATAACCCATTGGCCGTTGCCGATATGCTAGAAAATACGTCGCTATCCAAACAACCATTTTTAGCTGAGTCATTAAAGCAATTATCGGTCCCTTACTGTTATTTTTGCGGTGAGAAAGACCAAAAATTTCGAGGCGTTTCGCAACAATATGCATTGCCGTTTACGCTAATTGATAATGCAGGGCATAATGCGCATCGGGAAAATCCCCAACATTATGCAGCTGCACTTCACTATTTTTTATCACACTGTGGTTAAAGGAACTTGATAATGATTTATCCAAGCGAAGAAAAACTGTACGCACCGATTGAGTGGCAAGATTGCTCAGCCGGTTTTGACGATATTCGATATCACAAATCCCCTGAAGGGATTGCTAAAATTACCATTAACCGCCCTGAAGTGCGCAATGCATTCCGTCCGCAAACCGTAAAAGAGATGATCCAAGCATTATCAGACGCGCGTTATGACGACCATATCGGGACTATCATCCTAACGGGTGAAGGTGAAAAAGCGTTCTGTGCTGGTGGTGACCAGAAAATTCGTGGCGACTACGGCGGGTATCGCGATGAAAGCGGTACGCACCATCTGAACGTATTGGATTTCCAACGTCAAATTCGTACCTGTCCAAAACCTGTTGTTGCAATGGTTGCTGGTTTCTCCATCGGTGGCGGTCACGTTTTACATATGATGTGTGACTTAACCATCGCAGCCGATAACGCGATTTTCGGTCAAACGGGTCCTAAAGTTGGCTCGTTTGATGGCGGCTGGGGCGCATCTTATATGGCGCGTATCGTCGGTCAAAAGAAAGCCCGCGAAATTTGGTTCCTGTGCCGTCAGTACAATGCGCAAGAAGCGTTAGACATGGGTCTGGTAAACACCGTTGTACCTTATGCTGACTTAGAAAAAGAAACAGTACGCTGGTGCCGAGAAATGCTGGAAAACAGCCCAATGGCATTACGTTGCTTGAAAGCGGCACTGAACGCTGACTGTGATGGTCAAGCGGGTCTGCAAGAATTAGCGGGTAACGCAACGATGCTGTTCTATGTGACCGATGAAGGTCAAGAAGGGCGTAACGCATTCAACGAAAAGCGTGCGCCAGATTTTTCTAAATATAAGCGTAATCCATAATGAGAAAAGCCAAACTTTACTCGTTCAGCCTGCCGATGGAGGCAGGCGTTATCCTTCGCTATCAACGACTAAAAACCCGTGATGGGCTTTTGGTTTGTTTACAAGATGGGGATAGCGAAGGCTGGGGGGAAATTTCACCTCTGCCAGAATTTAGCCGTGAAACGTTGGAAGAAGCAACAGCCGACACCATCGCATGGCTAAATGAATGGGTGAATGAAGGCACAATGACGCCAAGCCATTTACCTTCAGTTGCCTTTGGCTGTAGCTGTGCATTAGCAGAGCTGGCCGGTGAACTTCCACAACAAGCTAATTATCGTAAAGCGCCATTATGCAGCGGTGACCCTGATGACCTAATCCTAAGCCTCGATGCCATGGAAGGGGAAAAAGTCGCCAAAGTGAAAGTGGGGCTTTATGAAGCTGTGCGTGATGGCATGGTGGCAAACTTATTATTGGAAGCGGTGCCTGAGCTAAAACTGCGCTTAGATGCTAACCGCAGCTGGACCCGAGCAAAAGCAGATGGTTTCGCTAAATATGTGAATCCAGATTACCGTGCACGAATTGCGTTCCTTGAAGAGCCATGCAAAACCCGTGAGGAGTCTTTGCAATTTTCTGCGGATACTGGCATCGCCATCGCATGGGATGAAAGTGTGCGCGAAGATGACTTCAAAGTAGAAGCGCAACCGGGTGTGGCGGCTATTATCATTAAACCGACCTTAACGGGCAGCTTGAGTTATTGCCGTAGTTTGGTGGAGCAAGCTCATCAGTTAGGGATGCAGGCTGTGATCAGCTCATCCATCGAAAGCAGCTTTGGTTTAACCCAATTAGCGCGGGTCGCAAATTGGCTAACGCCGAATACCATTCCAGGTTTAGATACGGTTTCACTGATCCAATCTCAATTGGTGAGACCTTGGCCACAATGCCAAATTCCTGTTCAACAGTTAGATGAGCTGACAGTTGTATGGCAGAGTTAGCATCATCGTCTAGCCGCTTTACCGACTGGCCTTGGCAGTATTGGGCCAGTCTTCAACCAAATAACATTGCACTTTTTACGGATACTGATGCGGTAACGTGGGCGGCATTAAATCAGCAGATTGCCGATTTAGTCACTTACTTTGCGATGCAAGGCGTGCAAGAAGGGCAATGTGTCGCTTTGCGCGGTAAAAACTCCGTTGAACTGCTACTCAGTCAATTGGCGTTGCTAGCTTGTGGGGCGAAAGTCTTGCCTATCAATCCTCGCCTTCCTGAACGGTTGTTAGATGAATTACTGCCACATCTTGATATTAGCGCAGTGATTGATTTTACCGATGAACAAAACGCGCTCGCGAATTATCGTCATTTGGACCACCAGCTTTATTATCATTTTATTGAATATGACGATTTTCCTTCGGTAAGCTTTCAGAAAATTGCTGAGCAACCTGCAACGTTAATTTTAACCTCAGGTTCTACGGGGTTACCTAAAGCGGCTGTACACAGTATTTCGGCGCATTTGAACAGTGCGGCTGGCGTGTTGGATGCCATGAATTATCAGCAAGAGGATTGCTGGCTACTTTCATTGCCATTATTTCACGTTTCAGGGCAAGGGATTGTATGGCGTTGGTTACTGAGCGGTGCAAAACTCGCCATTCGTTCTACACCATTGCCCGAAGCATTACAGGGTGTCACCCATGCATCATTAGTGCCGACTCAACTATGGCGGTTACTGAATGACGAGATGCCGTTAAATCTTTCGTTAAAAGAAGTCTTGTTGGGGGGGGCTATGATCCCAACCAGTTTAACGGAGCTAGCCGAGCAACGTGGTATTGTATGTTGGAGTGGTTATGGGATGACAGAAATGGCGTCAACCGTGTGTGCCAAACGTACAGATGGTAAGAAAGGTGTAGGGCTTCCATTAGCGGGTAAACAAGTACGGCTGGTGGATGATGAAATTCAAATTCAGTCGGACAGCCAATCTTTAGGGTATTGGTTTGATGGGCAATTACATCCTTTAAATTTAGTGGATGGATGGTTTAAAACCAATGACAAAGGTGCCTTTATTGAGGGTGAATATCAGGTTTTAGGTCGTTTGGATAATCTATTCATTAGTGGCGGGGAGTGTGTGCAGCCTGAAGATATTGAAGCGGTGATCAATGCTCATCCTGGTGTGCACCAAAGCTTTATTGTTCCTGTTGATGATGTGCAATTTGGACAGCGCCCTGTGGCAGTGATTGACGCTGATGAATCAATGAATTTGAACATGTTGGCGGATTGGCTAAAAGATAAATTAGCCCCGTATCAATTCCCCATGGCGTTTTATCGCCTAGAACCTGAATTGAAAGCGGGGGGAATTAAAGTCTCTCGCCAGCAGGTGAAGCGATGGGTGTTAACACAAAGATAGTGATGAACTAAACGCAGAATGAATTAAGGAATAGATAAAAGCGCTAGAAAGTTCTAGCGCTTGGTCATAACAGGAAATGCTTGTTTATTTCAGCGCATTCAACGCTTTTTCAACACCAGCACCGTATTCTGGGTGCACTTTCTTAAACAACTCGATTTGACGTTTTTGTGTCTCTTCTGACGCTTCAATCAACTCACCCGCTAAACGTTGGAACATACGTTGATGTTCGGCATCGTCCAGCAATTCATACAGTGCACGAGGTTGGCTGAAGTAATCTTCATCTTCACGGTGATTCCAGTGATCAGCCGCACCTTCGATGGATAATGGTGGTTCGCTATAGTCCGGTTGTTCTTGGAACATACCTGCGCTGTTTGGCTCATAAGTCACGGTATTGCTGCTATTACCATCAATGCGCATTGCACCATCACGATGATAATTGTGGAATGGGCAGCGTGGGGCATTCACCGGAATTTGATAGTGGTTAATACCTAAACGGTAACGCTGAGTATCCCCATAAGAGAATAAGCGACCTTGCAGCATTTTGTCTGGAGAGAATCCAATGCCCGGAACGATATTCGCTGGGCTAAATGCCGCTTGTTCCACATCCGAGAAATAGTTATCTGGGTTGCGGTTCAGTTCAAAATAGCCCACATCAATCAATGGATAATCTTTGTGTGGCCACACTTTGGTTAGATCAAATGGGTTATAAGGGACGGTTGACGCCTCTTTTTCTGGCATGATCTGAATCTGTAAGTTCCAGCGAGGGTATTCTTTACGTTGGATAGCATCGAACAGGTCACGTTGAGAGCTTTCACGATCTTTACCAATCAGCGCTTCTGCTTCGTCATCCATAAGGTTTTCGATACCTTGCTGGCTACGGAAGTGGAATTTCACCCAAAAACGTTCGTTATTCGCATTGATAAAGCTATAGGTATGGCTACCAAAACCGTGCATAAAGCGATAACTTTTTGGTAAGCCGCGGTCGCTGACATCAATGGTTAATTGATGAAGCGCTTCAGGTAAGTGGGAGAAGAAATCCCATTTATAGGCAGCGCTACGCATATTGGTGTAAGGGCAGCGTTTAACAACGTGGTTTAAGTCAGGGAATTTCAGCGGGTCACGCAGATAGAATACAGGGGTGTTGTTACCCACCATATCCCAGTTGCCTTCTTCGGTATAAAACTTCATGGCGAAACCACGGATATCGCGCTCGGCATCAGCTGCACCACGTTCACCGGCTACGGTGGAGAAGCGAACAAATAAATCAGTTTTCTTGCCAATTTCACTGAATAATTTTGCGCGGGTATAGCGGGTAATGTCATGGGTGACAGTGAAAGTACCGAATGCCCCTGAACCTTTAGCGTGCATACGGCGCTCTGGGATCACTTCACGATCGAAGTGGGCGAGCTTTTCCAAAAACCAAACATCTTGCAACAGCATCGGGCCACGTTTACCCGCAGTCATCACGTTATTGTTATCCACAACAGGTGCGCCTGAAGCGGTAGTTAAACCTCTTTTTTTCATCACAATACTCCCAAGCTATTAGATTTATAGACTACACAAAAGTAACTAACTGGATGAATATTTGTAGAATATCACTTCATCTCTATAATAAACTTGATGAACAGTATAATAAGCAAAGAATTAATTATCTAATCGCTCTGACCAATCACTGTAATCATAGTAAGAAGTTTAGTCAGAAAATGAAGAATTGATTGAAGTAAACCACTGATGAATTTCACTTATTGTGCGTTAAACGGTGTTCTAACGTAAATTTAAGCAAAAAAGACTGAGTACGTGCACTAAATCACGTAACATCGTCACGATACTTTAATTTTTAATAATAAAGGAAATGATAATGCGCAAAGTTCTTTTAGCTGTTGCAGCGACCTCTGCATTTTATATGGGTGCTGCCCAAGCAATTTCTGCTGATTTCAGCGCGGGTGAACATTTTACAGAATTAAGTGCTGGTTTAGGAACTCAAGGTTCAGGTTTAGCATTTAATGGCTCTTGGGCTCGTAGCGATCATAATGGCGAGTTAGGTAGCTTAGGCGCAACTTTCGGTCTGCCATTAGGACCATTTAATGCCTATGTAGGTGGTAAAGCATTGTATTTATCTCCTGAAGATGGTTCTAACGGTGCAGCGGCAGCATTAGGCGGCGGCTTAAGTTGGCAAGCACTGCCATCATTAAGTTTCTACGGTGAAGCGTATGGCGCACCAGAATCACTGACTTCAGGCAGCAAATCCTACATGGAAGCGAAAGCAGGTGCGCGCTATACCGTGTTTAAACCGCTGTCGGTTGATGCGGGTTATCGTCTGATTGAGATGAAAGGCGCACATGATGATCGTAATGAGAAGTTGGCAGACGGATGGTATGTGGGCGCCGGCCTATCCTTCTAATATTCTCGTCATATTTTGATTTGTGGCGTTGTTGGCTGCACTCGGATACTCGGGTCACATACTCATGTATGCTCCCCAAGATATCCTCGTTTGCCGCCTAGCCACAATTCAAACTATTTAGAGAATAATGCTAGTGCTCATTATGAGTTGAAAAATGGCAGTGATAGTTTTTCAAAAAAAACATCAAAAAATGCCAAGAAAAACACCCCAAATTGGGGTGTTTTTTTATGAATGAAACTCTAGGGATTAACCAACGTTTGGCAGGAAGCCGGCCACGATGGCGAATTGGATGGCGATGACTGCGATACCGCACAGCAGAACTAAAGTGAGGATTGGTGTGCCGCCTTTGACGCGGTAAATGCCATTCGCTTCTAACTTGCGTACGCGCATGGTTAACAGTGCCGGTATGATTAATGCTAGGACTGATAATGCGACAGCGGCGTAAGTTAATGCTTGAACAAAACTACTGAAGAACAACGCTGCGAGTAACGGGGGTACGAAGGTCAGCAGCGTGGTTTGTGCGCGACCAATAAAATCATTACTACGCTTAAATAAGTCTGCAAGGTAATCAAACAAACCTAAAGCCACACCTAAGAAGGAAGTCGCTAACGCTAAATCCATAAACAGGGCAACTGCCATATTCACACGAGGGGTGGCAACCACATCACGGATTGCGGTTAATAATCCATTTAAACCTGAAGACTGGGCAAGGATCCCCATAAATGTATTGGATGGGATAGCGCCGAGAGTTGCGATTTGCCATAAAATGTAGGCAACCAGAGGAATTGCACTCCCTGTAATGAAAATGATACGCAGCTTGCGTACATCACCATTCATGTAATTGACTAAACTAGGTACGCTTCCGTGGAACCCAAAAGAGGTAAAAATCACGGGAACAGCGGCGAGTATAAGGCCTTTTTCCAGCGGCATGGTGCTTAGGTTAACCGCCTCGGCATGAGGCATCATAACGGCCAGCATAATCACTAAGAAAATCGTCTTAGCGGTGAAAAGAATACGGTTAATAAAATCAACAGAGTGTGTACCCACACAGACCACAGCACCGCCAACAATGGTGAACATAATAATGGCTGTTTGAGTCGAAACCGTAATCCCCCACCAAGAAGATAGGCTATCAGAGATAAGCACTCCAGCCCCGCCAATATAGGCAGTTGTCAGAGCATACATCAGTAATAACATACTCAAACCAGTGACAATTTGACCGACAGGACCGAGGTACTTTTTCGCAACACTACCGAGCCCCATATTGGCAGGATTATGTTGATATACCTCGACTAGTAGTAATGAGGTATAACTCATTAGCATCCATAAACCAATCAACAAACATACTATTCCAGTGAAGCCAACACCTGCTGCCGCTAGCGGCATTGCTAGCATTCCTGCGCCAATTGTTGTTCCTGCCACGATCAAAATACTGCCAAGGGTACGATTCTTCACAAATTCCTCTGATTGAATTCGGGTTATTAATAATTTAAGCAGATTATGCGATTGCGATTACTCTGTCAAATCTGAATTACAGCGTGTGTAAATAAATATTAACAGTCTAAATAAGTCAAAAATTCTATTAATGTATGGGCAAGTAACAACTTGCTCGCTAAGGGTGAATTTTTGTTAAGAATGAAAATAAGAAGTGAAACTTGATGAGGGTTAAATGTTAAAAAATGGGGTTTATAAGATTGATTTTACTCATTATATTATTTAACTGAGTATTATGGCAGCAACTAAAGGGGAATTTTGTGATGGGACCAAAATATTAGGAATGAAAATAAAACAATATTGTTTTTTAAATTAATATAAATCAAATTAATACGTTAAGACCATCTGGATAATAAGGGAAACCTATAAATAAAGGATGGACCTATGGACTTTATGATTCAACTTGCCATTATTCTTGTCTGCTTGTTCTACGGAGCAAGAAAAGGGGGTATGGCGCTCGGGCTGCTAGGCGGTGTTGGCCTAGTTATACTTGTCTTTGGTTTTGGTTTGCCTCCAGGAAAACCGCCTGTAGACGTTATGCTTGTTATCATTGCTGTTGTTGCAGCATCAGCAACCTTACAAGCATCAGGCGGTTTGGACGTTATGCTACAAATCGCAGAACGTTTACTGCGTAAAAATCCAAAATACATCTCTATTGTTGCACCTTTCGTTACCTGTATTTTAACCATTTTGTGTGGTACCGGGCATGTGGTATATACCATTTTGCCAATCATTTACGATGCAGCGATCAAGAATAATATTCGTCCTGAAAGACCAATGGCGGCGAGTAGTATCGGGGCGCAAATGGGGATTATTGCCAGCCCTGTTTCCGTGGCAGTTGTTTCTTTAGTCGCAATGTTAAATGGCGTGTCCATCAACGGTAAATCATTAGAATTTTTAGATTTACTGGCAATCACTATCCCATCAACCTTAATCGGTATCTTAGCGATAGGTATCTTTAGCTGGTTCCGCGGTAAAGATCTGGATAAAGACCCGGTATTCCAAGAATTTATCTCAGTGCCTGAAAACCATGACTATGTTTATGGTGATAGCGTTACGCTGTTAGATAAAAAATTGCCAAAAATTAACTGGGTAGCAATGTGGATTTTCTTAGCATCCATCGTGGTGGTGGCATTACTGGGGGCATTTTCTGAGCTCAGACCATTAATTAACGGTAAGCCGTTATCGATGGTGTTAGTGATCCAGATGTTTATGTTATTAGCGGGTGCGCTGATCATTATCATCTGTAAAACCAATCCAGGACAGATTTCTAAAAACGAAGTGTTCCGGTCAGGGATGATTGCTATCGTGGCGGTATATGGTATCGCGTGGATGGCAGAAACCATGTTCGGTGCCCATATGGATGAAATTAAAGGCACTTTAGGTTCATTAGTCAAAGATTTCCCTTGGGCGTATGCGGTGATTTTGCTGTTGGTATCCAAGTTTGTTAACTCACAAGCAGCGGCATTAGCGGCAGTAGTGCCTATCGCTCTGGGTATTGGTGTTGACCCTGCATATATTATTGCGTCTGCACCAGCGTGTTACGGTTACTATATCCTGCCAACTTATCCAAGTGACCTTGCGGCGATTCAGTTTGACCGTTCTGGTACTACACGTATTGGTAAGTTTGTTATCAACCACAGCTTTATCTTGCCTGGTCTAATTGGGGTGGGTGTATCCTGTGTGTTTGGTTGGATTTTTGCTGCAATGTACGGTTATCTATAAAAATACCCGTCATACTTCAAATTGCAGGGGGTTAGCTGCTTACCGGTAACTCGCATTATTTTAGGTATGATTTTATAAGCAAAAAGCGATTGCTCGAGTCATCAAAGCAATCGCTTTTTATTGTTAGATATGCAGTATTACTAGCGCGGCTACTCGATTTCAATATCGGATAGCGGGTGACAACAGCAGGGCAGAATTTCACCCTCTTGAACAAAAGCGAGCGGTTTACGTTTGTATCCAACCTTTCCCTTTAATAATGTTACGCGGCATGAGCCACAGTAGCCTTCTCGACATTGGTACTCGACAGGCACTCGGCTAT
Source organism: Providencia sp. wls1922 (assembly GCF_009706505.1). NCBI lineage: Bacteria > Pseudomonadati > Pseudomonadota > Gammaproteobacteria > Enterobacterales > Morganellaceae > Providencia > Providencia sp. wls1922. The sequence goes on from NZ_WLUG01000092.1 coordinate 51,934, forward strand.
CTTCAAGGGCATCCAATAAACTGGTGTGAACATCCGTGTGGTAGGGAACTTGCACACCCTGCGTAAGACGCAGGGTGATTTTATGACTTGCCATAATTACAGTTCGAAATCACTCAAATCATCGGTGTTAACTTCAGCGTCAATCTGACCGACTAAATAAGAGCTGACTTCGACTTCTTGTGGCGCCACTTGAACGTTGTCAGACACTAACCATGCGTTGATCCATGGAATAGGGTTAGAACGCGCTTCAAATGGTAATTTCAGGCCAACTGCTTGCATACGAATGTTGGTAATATATTCCACATATTGGCACAGAATATCTTTGTTCAGACCAATCATCGAGCCTTCGCTGAACAGATATTCAGCCCACTCTTTTTCTTGTTCTGCCGCATCCACAAACAGGCGATAGCATTCATCTTCACACTCAGCGGCAATCTCTGCTATTTCAGGATCGTCTTGACCTGAGCGTAACAGGTTCAGCATATGCTGAGTTCCCGTTAAGTGCAGCGCTTCATCTCGAGCAATCAGCTTGATGATTTTTGCGTTACCTTCCATCAATTCGCGCTCAGCAAAGGCGAAAGAGCACGCGAAGCTGACGTAGAAACGAATTGCTTCAAGGGCGTTAACGCTCATTAAGCATAAATAAAGTTGCTTTTTCAGTGCTCGCAGTGAAACAGTGACTTGTTTACCACCCAGCGTATGGGTCCCTTCACCAAACATATGGTAATAGTTGGTCATTTCGATCAGCGTGTCGTAGTACTCAGAAATATCTTTTGCACGCTTGAGAATTTCTTCATTTTCAACGATATCATCGAAGATAATCGCCGGGTCATTCACGATATTACGAATAATATGCGTGTATGAACGTGAGTGAATTGTTTCTGAGAATGACCAAGTCTCAACCCAAGTTTCTAATTCTGGGATTGAAATCAGTGGCAAAAATGCCACGTTAGGGCTGCGACCCTGAATAGAGTCGAGCAGCGTTTGGTATTTCAGGTTACTGATAAAAATGTGTTTTTCATGATCAGGCAGCGCATTATAGTCAATACGGTCGCGCGCCACGTCAACTTCTTCTGGGCGCCAGAAGAATGAGAGTTGCTTTTCAATCAGTTTTTCAAAAATAGGATATTTTTGCTGATCAAAACGGGCAACGTTCACAGGCTGGCCGAAAAACATCGGCTCCAGCAGCTGGTTATTTTTTTTCTGAGAAAAAATCGTGTATGAATGTGACATAACCATCCCTATTAAATTTTACAAGCCCCGCCTTCACAATCAGAATCTGCGCTTTCAACAACTTCTTCCAGATCCCCCTGAACATCTTCAGCACCGTCGCGGGTGTTGTGGTAGTAAAGTGTTTTCACACCAAACTTGTAGGCTAACAATAAATCTTTTAACAGTTGATTCATTGGCACTTTGCCATTCGGGAAACGGGTTGGGTCATAGTTTGTGTTAGAAGAAATCGACTGGTCGATAAACTTCTGCATGATCCCAACTAACTGCAAATAGCCGCTATTGGAAGGCATTTGCCATAATAGCTCGTAAGCACCTTTCAGATTTTCGTAATCTGGCACCACTTGGCGCAGGATACCGTCTTTTGATGCTTTAATACTGATATAACCACGTGGTGGTTCGATACCATTGGTCGCGTTAGAAATCTGAGACGAGGTCTCTGATGGCATTAATGCAGACAGCGTTGAGTTACGCAGACCGTACTGTTTGATCTCTTGGCGCAGCGCTTCCCAATCATAATGCAGTGGTTCGTTAGTTAATTTATCGAGCTCACGTTTGTAAGTATCGATAGGTAACACGCCTTGCGCATAAGTGGTTTCATTGAACCACGGGCAAGCACCTTGCTCTTTCGCTAATTCATTTGAGGCTTTCAGTAAGTAATATTGAATCGCTTCGAATGTTTTGTGCGTCAGGTTGTTGGCGCTACCATCGGAGTAACGAACACCGTGCTTCGCTAAGTAGTAAGCGTAGTTAATCACACCAATACCCAGAGTACGACGACCCATAGAGCCTTTCTTCGCCGCAGGGATTGGGTAATCTTGGTAGTCTAACAGTGCGTCTAATGCACGAACCGCTAAGATAGCTAACTCTTCTAACTCATCGAGGCTTTCAATGGCACCTAAGTTAAACGCTGACAGCGTACACAAGGCAATTTCACCATTTTCGTCATTGACGTTATTTAATGGTTTAGTTGGCAGTGCAATTTCCAGACACAGGTTGGATTGACGAACAGGGGCAACCTGTGGGTCAAATGGGCTGTGGGTGTTGCAGTGGTCAACGTTTTGAATATAGATACGACCTGTAGATGCGCGTTCTTGCATCATCAATGAGAATAATTCAACCGCTTTCACGCTAGATTTACGGATTTTCTCATCTTGCTCATATTGCACATATAGGCGTTCGAACTCGTCTTGATCCGCGAAGAATGCATCGTACAAGCCCGGAACATCAGACGGGCTGAATAGGGTGATATCTTGGTTTTTGATCAGGCGTTCGTACATTAATTTGTTGAGCTGTACACCGTAGTCCATATGGCGAACACGGTTCCCTTCAACACCACGGTTGTTTTTCAGCACTAATAAACTTTCTACTTCTAAGTGCCAGATAGGGTAGAACAGAGTTGCTGCACCACCACGTACGCCACCTTGAGAGCAAGATTTTACCGCAGTTTGGAAATGCTTATAGAATGGGATACAGCCAGTGTGGAATGCTTCGCCACCACGGATTGGGCTACCCAGCGCACGAATGCGACCCGCGTTGATACCGATACCGGCACGCTGAGAGACATATTTCACGATAGCACTTGAGGTTGCATTGATAGAATCAAGGCTGTCACCGCACTCAATCAGAACACATGAGCTGAATTGACGTGTAGGTGTACGTACCCCCGCCATAATTGGCGTAGGTAAAGAAATTTTGAATGTTGATACCGCGTCATAGAAGCGGCGGATGTAATCTAAACGGGTTGCTTGTGGATAATGAGAGAACAAGCATGCAGCAACCAGAATATATAAAAACTGGGCGCTTTCGTAGATTTCACCGGTGACACGGTTTTGAACTAAATATTTCCCTTCCAACTGTTTAACAGCGGCGTAGGAGAAATTCATATCACGCCAATGGTCAATAAAACCATCCATTTGCTCGAAATCTGCTTCGGTGTAGTCTTCCAGCAAATGCTTATCATATTTACCCATCTCAACCAGATGTTTTACGTGGGCATATAATTTTGGTGGCTCAAACTGGCCATAGGCTTTTTTGCGCAGGTTAAAAATCGCTAAACGTGCAGCAAGATATTGGTAATCTGGTGTTTCACCGGTGATTAAGTCAGCAGCGGCTTTAATCATCGTTTCGTGAATATCAGAAGTTCTGATCCCATCATAAAACTGAATCTGAGAACGTAACTCCACCTGTGAAACTGATACGTTACTAAGACCTTCCGCCGCCCATGTAATAACTTTATGGATTTTGTCGAGGTCAATGCGTTCTTTATGTCCATCACGTTTTGTGACTAACAGACTCTGGTTCATGAGCAAGTACACCTTGGTTGAGTTACAAAATAGAGTCTCCCAAACGTAAAAAAGCTCATGATGAACAATCATGAGACTTGTATATTATATTTGTGATGACCACTATATGTAGTAGTTTGTTAAGAATCTAATAACAAGATAATGTTAATGTGCGATTTTATCAAGTGTACAAATCTGATAGTTTTTGTGGATAACAACTGGATAAGAAAAATTGATCATGTCGGTAAGCAGCATGAGAAGTGGAGTTGCCAAAAATTGACTTACCGACATTAACCTAAAAATTATTTTGTAAAGTTGAGACCGTTTGCTGTTTTCTTAAACGTACCGCTTGCTATTTATTCGCTGATCGTATGCAGCATATAGTTCACATCAACGTTAGGGCCTAACCAAAATTTATCGGTGATTGGATTATAATGCAGTCCCATCATATGTTGTTCTTTTAATTGCGTTTTATCGACCCAGCTAATTAATTCGGATGGGCGGATAAACTTATTAGCATCATGGGTGCCTTTTGGAACCATTTTCATCACATATTCCGCTGCCACGACAGCCATTAGCCATGCTTTTCTGTTGCGATTAATGGTGGAAAAAATAACATGTCCGCCAGGTTTAACTAATTTCGCGCAGGCTCTTACCACAGATTCTGGGTCTGGAACGTGCTCAAGCATTTCCATGCAAGTGACGATATCGTAGCTCTGAGGGTGTTTATCTGCATGCTGTTCGACGGTTTCTTGGACGTATTCCACAGGAATGCCCGATTCCAGAGAGTGTAGACGAGCGACCATTAATGGGTCTGCACCCATATCTAAACCCGTGACATCCGCACCTTCGCGCGCCATGCTTTCAGATAAAATACCGCCACCGCAGCCAACGTCGAGGATTTTCTTACCAAAAATGCCGTCTACACGTTGCATGATGTAGCCTAAACGCAGCGGATTAATGCGGTGTAATGGGGCAAACTCGCCTTCAAGATCCCACCAACGTGATGCTATCGATTCAAACTTTTCAATTTCTTGTTTGTCGACGTTTAGGTACGTTTGGTCTTGGGTATCATTCATCTGAGGAACTCCTATATCTATTTCTATCCTCGCATTACTTATTTTTACCTATTGGACTATATTTATTTTGCAAAATGCAAAAACAGGTTGGAATTCGTAATGGGACGATAGTCGCCCGTGAGTTAATTTATTGGGATTATGGACCAAATATGAAAATCCTTGAGAGACTATTGCTTGAAAATCTACAAGATTCGGACACATAAGCGCATTTTTCCGCTATTATACATAGCTTGAAAGACAAATACTCACTTCTCTTATCTCTTAATTAAATAAGGGAGTTGTGGTATAGTTTACTCTTTGAATCTGAAGTTATGAGGGACAGTGGTTCCATGAGCGAGATTGCCAGAGAAATCACCCCAGTCAATATCGAAGAAGAACTGAAAAGTTCCTATTTGGATTATGCAATGTCCGTTATCGTCGGCCGTGCACTTCCAGATGTTCGAGATGGGCTGAAGCCAGTACACCGCCGAGTGTTATTTGCGATGAATGTACTGGGAAATGATTGGAATAAACCCTATAAAAAGTCTGCCCGTATCGTTGGGGACGTCATCGGTAAATACCATCCACATGGAGACAGCGCCGTTTATGAGACCATCGTTCGTCTCGCGCAGCCTTTCTCTATGCGCTACATGCTGGTAGATGGTCAGGGGAACTTTGGTTCAGTTGACGGAGACTCCGCCGCTGCAATGCGTTATACGGAAATCCGTATGGCGAAAATTGCCCATGAAATGCTGGCTGATTTAGAAAAAGAAACCGTAGACTTTGTTCCTAACTATGATGGTACAGAGCAAATCCCAGAAGTGATGCCAACGAAGATACCTAACCTTTTGGTCAATGGTTCTTCAGGGATTGCTGTCGGGATGGCCACTAACATTCCTCCGCACAACTTAGGGGAAGTGATTAATGGTTGCTTAGCTTATATAGAAGACGAAGATATTAGTATCGAAGGCTTGATGGAACACATCCCAGGCCCTGACTTCCCGACTGCCGCTATTATCAATGGTCGTCGTGGTATTATCGATGCGTATCGTACCGGTCGCGGTAAAGTGTACATTCGTGCACGTGCCGAGGTCGAAGTTGATGAGAAAAATGGTCGTGAAACCATTATCGTCAACGAAATTCCGTATCAAGTGAACAAAGCGCGCTTGATTGAAAAAATTGCGGAATTAGTTAAAGAAAAACGCGTTGAAGGTATCAGTGCACTGCGTGATGAGTCTGATAAAGACGGTATGCGTATTGTCATTGAAATTAAGCGCGATGCAGTCGGCGAAGTAGTACTAAATAACCTGTATTCACTGACGCAATTGCAAGTTTCTTTCGGTATCAACATGGTGGCACTGCATCAGGGTCAACCAAAAATCTTGAACCTGAAAGATATTATTGCCGCGTTTGTTCGCCATCGTCGTGAAGTTGTTACACGCCGTACTATTTTCGAACTGCGTAAAGCCCGTGACCGTGCGCACATCCTTGAAGCGTTGGCGGTGGCACTGGCGAATATCGACCCAATTATCGAATTGATCCGTAAAGCACCAACACCAGCTGAAGCAAAAGCTGGGCTGATTGCCCGTTCTTGGGCTCTGGGTAATGTTGCTGCGATGCTGGAACGTGCGGGTGATGATGCTGCACGTCCTGAGTGGTTAGAGCCACAATATGGTGTTCATGAAGGTCAATATTTCCTGACTGAACAGCAAGCACAAGCAATTTTGGATCTGCGTTTACAGAAATTAACCGGTCTTGAGCATGAAAAACTGCTGGAAGAGTACCGTGAACTTCTGAAACAAATCGAAGAATTACTGTTTATTCTGCGTAGCCCTGAGCGTTTAATGGAAGTTATTCGTGAAGAGTTAGAAGCAATTCGTGATGCTTATAACGACCCGCGTCGTACTGAGATCACTGAAAATACCGCAGATATCAATATTGAAGATTTGATCAACCAAGAAGATGTGGTGGTAACGCTATCTCACCAAGGTTATGTGAAGTATCAGCCATTGTCTGACTACGAAGCACAACGCCGTGGTGGTAAAGGTAAATCCGCAGCGCGTATTAAAGAAGAAGACTTTATTGAGCGTCTGCTGGTGGCGAATACCCACGATACTATCTTGTGTTTCTCCAGTCGTGGTCGCTTATATTGGATGAAAGTCTATCAATTGCCTGAAGCTAGCCGTGGTGCTCGTGGACGTCCAATTGTGAACTTACTGCCACTTGAGCAAGATGAACGTATCACCGCGATTTTACCAGTGCGTGAATACGAAGAGGGCTATTATGTCTTTATGGCGACCGCGAGCGGTACCGTGAAGAAAACCCCTCTGCAAGATTTCAGTCGCCCAAGAAGTGCCGGTATTATTGCCGTGAACTTGAATGAAGGCGATGAGCTGATTGGTGTTGATTTAACCAACGGTAGCAATGAAGTCATGCTGTTCTCTGCGCAAGGTAAAGTGGTGCGCTTTGCAGAAGATGCGGTTCGTGCGATGGGACGTACAGCGACAGGTGTTCGCGGTATTAAATTAATGGACGACGATAAAGTTGTTTCTTTAATTATTCCTCGTGGTGAAGGCCATATTCTGACCGTGACTGAAAACGGCTTCGGTAAGCGTACTGAAGAAGCAGAATACCCAACAAAATCTCGTGCAACTCAAGGGGTTATCTCTATTAAAGTGAGCGAGCGTAATGGTCAAGTTGTTGGCGCTATCCAAGTTGAGGATACCGACCAAATTATGATGATTACGGATGCTGGGACTCTGGTTCGTACCCGCGTTTCTGAAGTTAGCGTCGTTGGACGTAATACTCAAGGTGTGACGCTGATCCGTACTGCTGAAGATGAAAAAGTAGTTGGTTTACAACGTGTTGCTGAAACTGAAGACGATGACAATACCGATGAAGAGGGTATTGATGTTGACGGTGAAGCACAAACTGATGCAGATACCGAAGAGTAAGTATCATTCATCAATGAAACGGGCGGATTATCCGCCCGTTTTTGTATCTTTACACTAGCAATATACATGGAAGTTATTGGTTGTCGCTTTTCATTGAGTTAATCGAGTATACTCAGTATTAGTGATAATGTACTTGTAGGTAACGGATTGAGATATTTACCCTCGTTTAAAACATCCCTCAGATTATCTAGAGATCTTTTTCGTGTCCTAGGCGTTATGCTATGGGGAATGGGGCTTTTCATCACTCTGTTTTTCCTTTATATGCAATTCAATGAACATAAATCTGATCTGCGCCAGCAATTCCATTCTGGTTATGAAAACCTGCAAGTTTATATTCAGCAGTCAAATGCTACACTTCGCCTTATTCATTCCATGACGGAGCAGCAACGACTCAAAGACGAAGAACATCAACAAAAAGTGGGTATTCAACAAGAAGATATCACTTTACCCGCATCCACGTCATACTCGCTATATCCACTCATGCCATCGGCAGATTGTGATGTATTTAAGCAGCGAACTCAGAATTATCTTTCTGCTTTTGAACAACTCAATATTTTCTGGAAAGACAGCATTGCGGTCCCCCAAGGCTTAAATCACGTATTTGTCTTTGGAACAGGCAGTTACTGCATGATGGATTATTCAATTCGTGCTGCAGTTTCTGATATTGATACGCTAAAAAAAGTGGTCTATGACAATGCGCGGATCTACAAACAGTTAAGACAGCAGGGTCAAGAGCGCAATTTATATACCATCACCCACAGTTCTCAACCATCAAATGGTCAACTCTATTTGATGATCCCTATTTATGAGAAAAGCTTAATTGTTGGTTTTATTGGGATTGAGCGAGCGATAAACTTAAATCAGTTTAATTTACGTAATAATCCAGCCGTTGAAATCACATTAATTAACTCATCAAATCAACCTGTTCTCTACACTTCATCAGATTCGAATATTAAAAATTCACCATTGCTGACATCTGGAGAGATAAATTATTTCGGTTTTAACTCTGATTATACTCAGCTGTTTTTTAAGAAGCGTTTAGCACCTTCGCAACTAACGGTTATTTATTCAATTGAGACATCGTATTTAATCAGCAACCTAAAAACATCAATAATTTACGCAATATTAATTAATATTTTGTCTGGTACGTTAATCTTCTTTTTAATTTGGTTATTAGAAAGACGAATGTTAGAGCCTGCTGCCAATACGGCGATTCGTCTTGAAGAGCATGAACAATTTAACCATAAAATTGTGGCATCAGCTCCTGTTGGGATCATTATCCTAAGGCTAAGTGATGGCGGCAATATTCTGAGTAATGAGCTCGCACATAACTATTTCCGTTTACTGAGTGAAGATGATAAACAGCGAATTTTGACGATTATTCGTCAAAAATCTAGCAACTATATTGATGTTGTTGCAACGAATGGCACCCATCTACAAATTAGTTTTGTGAATTCACGTTATCAAAATGAAGATGTGGCTATCTGCGTATTGATCGACATTAGTATTCGTGTGCAGATGGAAAAATCATTGCAGGATGTCGCAGATGCAGCGGATCAGGCGAACCAAGCGAAATCGATGTTCTTAGCCACGGTGAGCCATGAATTAAGAACACCGTTGTATGGGATCATCGGTAATATTGAGTTATTGCAACGGTATGATTTATCAGATAAAGCGCTTCGATTAGTTTCTACAATGGATAATTCGTCATCGCTATTGTTGCAGATTATCAGTGATATTTTGGATTTCTCCAAAATTGAATCCAAACAATTAAAAATAGAAAATAAATTATTCAATTGCCGCAATGTATTTGCTTATGTTCTTGCTAACTACGTCCCTTTAGCAACTAAAAAACAAGTGTCACTCTACTCTTATATTGAGCCGAATATTCCAGACATGATGCTTAGCGACCCAGTGCGCCTACAACAAGTTATCTCCAATATTGTGAATAACAGCATAAAGTTCACAGACTCTGGTTTTGTGATGCTGCATGTTTGGAAAGATGAAAATTATTTAAAAATTGAAGTCAAAGATTCGGGGATTGGAATGACCCCAGCAGTGGTTATGCAATTATTTGACCCATTCTTCCAAGTATACGATCAAAATAATGGACACAAAGGGACAGGGTTAGGGCTTGCTATTTGTGAGAAACTCATCAACTTGATGGATGGTGATATTGGTGTGGATTCTCAAGCGGGGCTGGGGAGTACGTTTACGATCCGCATTCCACTCTATGACCAGCAATATTTAGAACCCGTTATTCCTGAGTACCGAAAAAATTACCGTGTCGCCGTGACGGGTCAAAATGCATTCTTAATTGATTTTCTTGTAAGATTGCTCGAACACCATCATTTTAATGTGGTAACGGGCTCATCCATTGATATCAATGAGACGTATGACTTGTTGATTACGGATACCCAAGAAAGTGTTGCCTTACAGAATAGAAACTTGCTGAAACTCAGTAGTTTATATTCAGGTGAATTATTTGAAACTCAACCAAGTAATTGGCTCTATAACACTTATCAGCTCGATAAGCTGCCAATGTTGATTGATAAAATCATTGTTAAGTTGGTTCAAGGTACTAAAGAGAGTTTAGAGAACCATGACCTTGAAGATGCCGATGCAGATTTGAATACGTTTAAAGTCTTAATTGTTGATGACCATCCTATTAACCGAATGCTATTGACAGAGCAGCTGACAAGCATTGGCTTTATGACAAGTACGGCAGTCGATGGATTAGATGCGTTGAAATTCCTTGAGCATAATCATGCGGACATTGTTCTTTCTGATGTGAATATGCCCAATATGGACGGTTATCAATTGGCGCGCACGTTGCGAGAACAAGGTTTTAGGCAGCCTATTGTAGCGTTAACGGCAAATGCCATGGCAGAAGAGAAGCAGCGTTGTCTTGATGCGGGTATGAATGATTGTCTCTCGAAGCCTACATCGATCAGTGTGCTACGGGAGTCGTTGGTGAAATATGTTAAACCTAATGAGTGAATAAATTATTTATTAAACAGTTAACATATTGAATAGAAAAAATAAAAGCCCTGAACGGGCTTCTATTTTAGTGCCAAAAAACGATTATTCAGAAGGGGAATTGTCGATACTGACTGATGAAAGGTAATTCAGCAGTGCGATATCATTTTCAACACCCAGCTTTAACATCGCTGATTTTTTCTGGCTACTAATGGTTTTGATGCTGCGATTTAGTTTTTTAGCAATCTCAGTGACTAAGAATCCTTCTGCAAATAAGCGTAGCACTTCACTTTCTTTTGGTGATAAACGCTTATCGCCATATCCACTCGCATTCACTTTCTCAAGCAATTTACTTACGCTTTCAGGGGTAAATTTCTTCCCTTTTTGTAAGGCAGCTAGCGCTTTTGGTAAGTCAGCAGGCGCACCTTGTTTTAGTACGATACCTTCAATATCAAGCTCAAGAATAGCGCTTAAGATCGCCGGATTATTGTTCATGGTGAGGACAATAATCGATAAGTCAGGGTAGTGACGCTTAATGTATTTAATTAATGTAATACCATCGCCGTATTTATCGCCAGGCATAGACAAATCAGTAACCAGAACGTCTGCATTCAGGCGCGCTAAGTTATTAATTAAAGAAGTAGAATCTTCAAATTCACCGACGATGTTTACCCATTCAATCTGTTCAAGCGACTTTCTGATACCGAAAAGAACAATAGGATGATCATCGGCAACAATGACATTTAGGTTATTCATATTATTGGTTACCTTCTGGCATTAGTCTTTTCACTGAGACATCCAGTTCTCTAATGCAATTTTTTATTTCAAATCCGTTTTCATCTGCTATGTAATGTTCCAAATCTTCACAAAGTTTATGAAGATAATGGAATTCAAGCATAGCAAAAACTCCTTTTAAACGATGTGCAGTGTCTTTTAATTCGGTTAAATTCGCAACACTTTCACTATTATACAGTTTATTAATATCTATCGGTACTGTTGAGATAAACAAATCTTTATAATCGCTCTTCGACAGAATTAAATGATAGCCTGAAATAATATTATCGACAGAATTATTCGACTGAGAGTTATTTTCTCGTAGAACGAGTGATGAAGATAGGTTGGATTCATTATTATCTTCTGTCTCATTCGCTTGTTCTATCAATAATGAGATAGCATCGATAAGTTCATCCGCGAAATTGTAGTTAACTTCAATATAATTTGGGTTAATACAATTTATTGAAGATAGATTTCCCTTAACTTTAATTATGTTATTAAAGGAAACGTCATCATTGTCGGCGATCAAGAGATCCCAGTGGCTATGTGGTGAGCTCTCATCGATATCAAGAAACTCTGCACCATAATGCGATAAGGTCTGTTTAACAATGCGACGAGTATCAATATTCTGAATATTCAAGCGAATATACATATCTTCAAGCAGAGCAGGGTATTCATGGCTTTGCATCTGGGATTGCGCAGGGAGCTTAATTTGATAATGGCTACCGATGGCATCACTTGACTTGATACTAAATGTTCCCTGCATTTTTTTCGTTAATAATTTGCAGAGGTAAAAGGTCATGCCTGAACGCTTAAATTGATTTGAACTTTGTGCTTTCCCTGTGAATGGGCTTTGCAAGTTATTCAATTCAATATGAGTTAACCCAATTCCGCTGTCTTTTATATCAATAGAAACTTCACTTTTTTCTTCAATATAGTCAATTGAAACGGTAATTTTACCAAAGGCTGTAGTTTCTATTGAGTATTCCCAAATTAATTGGAATAAAGTCTGGAAATAATCCGGGTTATTTTCAATTAATGAGTCAGGATTAATGTTGTTATAAAAATAGAACGAAAGTCCTTTTCGATTTAAATGCGCTAAATTTTGTTTAAGATATTGGTTAATCATCTGACCAATAGCAAACTTTTCTGTTTTAAACTCAATCTGTTGAGTTTCTAATTGACTAATAAGTTCGATATTTCTAAACCAATTATTGATATAAAACAGTTGGTTTTGAATTTCAGATAATAATGGATTTTTAGGCTCACCAAGTGAAGAGCTTAATTGGTTAAATTTGGCATCAATTTGGTTAACAGCGGGTAGAATTTCCTGGCAAATATTTTCGAAAACCACTTTTCTAAGTTGAATATTTCGTTGATGCTCACGCGTAGCCATTTCTTGGCGTTTTTGCGTCAGAACTTCTTTATCTTTATCTATGATGATAAACAAAATGGTGTTTTCTTTAATTAAGCTTTTCACCAAAATGATTTCATAGATATTGTTTTCTATGGAAACTTGAATGACATCATTATGATCGGTTGCCATTTCTTTGATATGTATCAGATCCATAGACGGTAATAAGTGATTCGCGATACTGTTACTTAATAATTTTTTATTACTATTAAAATCAAAGACTAGGATGCCATAAGAAATATGGTTAAGAATGTCATTATTGAGGGCATCTTTAAACTGGAGCTCATCCAGCATTGAAGCATTGGGTGAAATAATTCGTTTGCGAATAAACATGGTGGTGATCAGCGCCAAAATACTGACCGCAATCATGCAGGTAATTAGCCAAAAATTGTAACTTAGCACCCCGAAAATAATACTTTTCAGAGAAAGGGTATAGCTAATCTGGTAATTAGTGCCTTCAATGGGTTGAGATAGCATAAGGCTGGTGCCGACGAGTTCGCTGGCCGCTTGGCTATTTTCTTGATTGTTTGGTCGCTGTGAAATCGAAATATCATCACCCTGTAATGTAAAGGGGAGGATTGAATTGATAGAAATATCAAAGGAGATCACACTACTAAGGCGCCCTGGCGAGTTAAAGACTAAACGATAGGTATAGAAGTAAACATTATCTTGGGCATTTTTCTGCATATTGGAGATAACTTCACGGCGATCTAATAATGTCGATTGGGTGATCATATCAGAGCGCTTATCTTCCGCCGTTAGCGTTAAATAGCTTTCTTTATAGCGTAACTCTGGTTTTAGAATGGAATGGGTAGTTACCAGAACTAAGGAGTTGTCTTGACCATTAAGGTAGTACATGGAGTTAAATTCATTCCGTGCCCCCCATACAATCTCCATATAGTTTGCGAGCTTTGTCGCTAAGACTTTACTGCTTGGTTTATTGAGACCAAACACAATGGAATCAATGGTCTGGTTATTGCTACTTAGCCAATAAACATCGTGGCGCATTTCAGTCACGGAAATGTCGTTAACAGAGTCAGGTGTAGTTTTATCATTGGCAAGCTTATAGATGTGACCCGCTTGATAGCGATAATCTTCAATTTGATAAGCGAGTCGATTAGCGAGAGTGTTGATGGCCGTTTGGTGCGCTAACATCCATGCGTGATAATAATTATAGAGGGACAACGACAGCATTGTGACGAGCAGCACAATAAAGGCAATAAAAATGCGAGAAAGAACATTCGGTTTTAATAATGATTGTTTGTACATACAGTCCCACGCCGTCACACTGGCAAATTAGATTAATCAGATTAAAAATCATACGCCTAGGTACGTTATAGACACTGATTTTGCACAGATATTAGCATTTTTTTAGGGCAATAGAGAACAATTGAGTGAAGATTAGTCAAACGAACAAAAAAATGCAATTATTTTACTATCAGGGGTAGACAAGCCCCCGGGATTCCTCCATAATCGCGCCCCATGGAGAGATGGCCGAGCGGCTGAAGGCAGCGGTCTTGAAAACCGCCGATGGGAAACCATCCTAGAGTTCGAATCTCTATCTCTCCGCCAAATTAGCCGGCTTAGCTCAGTTGGTAGAGCAACTGACTTGTAATCAGTAGGTCACCAGTTCGACTCCGGTAGCCGGCACCAAATAAGAACCCGCTACATCGAAAGATGTAGCGGGTTTTTTCTTTGCCAGTCATCTATACCCTCTGTTTTACGCTGTATTTTCCGTATGCTCCGTCCGTCGACAATATCTGTTTTCAGTAATCCTCATATGTCACTAAAGGTTAGTTTGGTGATCATTTATTAAACGCATGGTACCTTCTTTGTCATGGCACAGATTAATGAGGTTCAACATGAATACCCATCAAGATGACATCAACAAGGCTGCTCAGATAATTATTGCTGGGGCAGAGCGAATCCAGCGCTTTGTTGAAAAATACCATGACTATCTCTCTGATAAAGATAAAGCAAAATTAGCGCAGATAATTAAAAATGTGGATGATAAGCTGAATCAATAAGAGCTTTTGAAGCTCGCTTAGTTGAAAGGGATTGATTTGAGTTTTAACAAGCTAAACAAAGAGGATTACCATGCTAAAAGTCATTGCTGAAGATTTTATCAAGCCGGAAGCGGTAGAAATTGTATTGCCGCTCTATAAGGCACTTGTTGAAGCCACAAAGAAAGAACCGCTATGTATCGCTTATGATCTTTATATTGATGAAAAGGATCCTGGGCATTTTGTTTTTATTGAAGAGTGGCCGAATCGTGCTGCATTAGATTCACATTGTGCGTCTGAACACTTCCAACGATTAGTACCGATGATTAACCGCTATCAAAGAGCTGAGCCTAAATTTATCTTGATGGATGCGGCGTTTTAACACGGAAGAATTCATTTAAGTATCGTATGTAAAACTCATCCAAATAATGTCTCAGAAGCTCCCCCTAAATAGTCGGTGTATTGTTTTACTATAGAAGGGGGCTTTGGGTTTACGTTCAACTTTATCGAATTATAGCCAATTCTGAAACATAAAATATGACAGGGTAAATACAAAGATAATCATTAGGTGCTGTAAAACTTTTAAGAATAAAAGAAAGCGTCTGACTTGATTCATTGCTGCAAACCCAAATAAAGAATGACCTAAATTAAAGTGTATATTTAGCGTAGCAATGAAATGAAATCTTGCGAGTAAATATCACATAAGTAATAAATTAAATTTCAAATTACGTAAAGGTAACTATTAAAAAGGCGATAAACTGAGTTAATTTATCGCCTTTGATTGGTATTTTATTTCTTTTTATCGTTATTAAGACGTTCAAAGTTCATTGAATCTTTATCAAAATTAATGACGGTATTTTGATTTTCACATTCTTGATTCGAAATCATTGTACATGATTGAGAAATACTCTTCTCCGATATTCCAGTCCACTGAGAGAATAATGTCATAAAACTCATTGCACTTCGACGAGTAGAAATAACCTCGCGTTGAGTGGAATCAGACGATGTGATAAAAAACGGTACTTCATAATTTTGCCGTGTTTTATCACCATGGATCAGATCAGTTTGGTTGTCGATAAAAGACAGACCATGGTCAGAAAAGTAAAGCATAGACCATGATGTATTTTGTTTTATAAGTAGTTGCTGAATTTGAGATAACAAGATATCCGTATTCTTAATAGATTGAATATAGCAAGAAAGTTTGTCGCTTATATGAAATTGCTCATAAGTGTTATCAATTCTATCGCAGAATGGTGAATGGCTACCAATTAAATGCACCACAATAAGCTTATGTTGAGCAGGCTGCTCTAAGGATTCTACAAAATTAGGGATTACAGAGGCATCTTGAGACATAACATTATTATCGAGTAACGCACTTCCACCGACAAAATAAGCATGTGTTGCACGCTTGGCGATTGATGCTACAGGACCATCATGTTTACCGTAAGTGCCTTGTCTCGAAATCCAAAAAGTTTTGAAACCCGCTTTGTTTGCGAGAGAAATAATATTATTTTGCATTTTTGGATATAAAGATAAGGTATTTGACAACGAAAGGTTGGTTGAACCTGATGCAGAAATATAATTATCGAATATATAGCCTTTTACTGTATCGGTAAAAGGGGTGTTTTCTATTGGAAAACCATAACTGTGCATGAAGTCACGGCGAACACTTTCGCCAATAACAATGACATAAACATGATATTTAGGATTGGAGGTGACTGTTTCAAAGGTATCATTACCTTCAATAGATTTTTTTTCTTGCTGTAAATAATCTAGGTAAAAGAGGCTTTCAGTAAAGAAACGATACTCAGGTAATCCAGATGTTAAAAGTAACCGCCAGCTTCCTTCAGAAATAGCTTTAATAGGAGATATCGCGGTGATTATCAAAAAAATAGCAGAGAAAGCAAATTTACTTTTTTTATTAACCTCAAACTTCAATTTGAATATGAAATAACTGAAACACAAGAGAAGAATTGATAATAAATAATACTTGTAATTGATGTTTTTAAGAAAGCCTTTAGCTTCCTCGCTATCCGTATAATAAAAAGATGAAAAGATATTATAATCAGGATAGCCGTAAAGTAACCCTACAGGTAGATAGAAGATACCCACTAGGGTATAAATGGCAATAATGGTTTTATACACTTTAGGATAGTCATTAACGACAATTAATATTCCTGTGATGGCTAGGATGTAGAAAATCTTGAAGTGGTAACCCATTGCATAATGAATAGCGGTAAAGAACAAAAATAACGCAATAAATTTTAATAAGAAATTATTTTTCACTAAGTTGTGCATATTTTCATCAATTTCTGTTTTTGAGTAAGAGGTTATCGCTTAGCATGTATCATTGAGTATATATCAATCGTAGATCCAATAGTGTACAAATATCAGCAGTAGAATGAAATAATAGTATAATAAAAAATATTTAATAAATCATTTTTTGATAAAGCTAGGTATTATTTCTAATAATTAACTGATTTTAGGTGATATTAGCATAACTGATTGAATGGTAAAATAATTTTTATAGGGATGAGTGAGGGCAATCAACGATGAATACGCTGATTCAAAGCCATCTTTAATCGTTTAAAGATGGCTAGGGTTAGAAATTAGAAATAAGAAGAGCCTGGATATTTAGTCTTTAATTAAAAACTTTCCTCATACTCTCGGGCTTTTTTCTCATCATAATTGTGTTCCCATTTGGCGATAATCAAGGCAGCTAATGCGTTACCAACCACATTAAGTGCAGTCCTTGCCATATCGAGAATACGGTCAACACCGGCAATGAATGCCAAACCTTCTAATGGAATCCCCACAGAGCCTAACGTTGCCAGCAAGACGACGAATGAAACTCCCGGAACCCCTGCAATACCTTTTGACGTGATCATTAAGGTAAAGACTAAAATAAGCTCTTGCCCTAATGACAGCTCAATACCATATAGCTGAGCAATAAAAATGGCAGCGATACTTTGATATAAGGTGGAACCATCTAAGTTAAATGAATAACCAATTGGGATAACGAAACTGGTGACAGATTTTGGTGCACCATACTTCTCCATTTTATCCATAATACGAGGAAGTACAGTTTCAGAGCTGGCGGTTGAATAAGCAAGCAGCAACTCATCCTTTAATATTCTCATCAGAGTAAAAATATTAATTTTGCAATAACGTGCAACAATTCCGAGCACCACAACAGCGAAGAAAATAATCGCACAGTGAACCAAAATAACTAACTTCAGCAGAGGAACCAGTGAAGTAAACCCAAAGTTTGCAACGGTGACGGAAATTAATGCAAACACCCCGATTGGTGCATACATCATGATCATGTTAGTCACGCGGAACATGGTTTCAGAAAAAGTTTGCAGAACATCTAATAGTGGCTGTTTCTTTGCTACTGGTAGAGAAGATAATCCTAAACCAAATAAAACCGCGAAGAAAATAACAGGAAGCATATCGCCACTCGCCATGGCAGCAAAAATATTGCTCGGTACCAAAGATAATAAAGTATTCACGATCCCTGAAGGATGGCTAGCAACCTCCTGCGTCGTTTTTTGGTACTGAGAAATATCCACTTGAGTGAGCTGAGACATATCAATGCCCACACCTGGTTGGAAGATATTGGCAAACGAAATACCCACAATGATGGCAATGGTAGTAATGATTTCAAAGTAAAGAATCGTTTTGAAACCCAATGTGCCTAATTGTTTTGTATTCCCGACACCAGCGATCCCCACAATCAAGGTCGAAATGACGATAGGTACCACAATCATTTTGATTAACTGAATAAAAATCTTACCGGCGGGAGAGAGAACATTCAGTATTAACCAATCTTTGTATTCCACGCTTTCATGCAGTAAAGCACCAACGATAACACCTAAAAAAAGCGCAACTAGAATCTGCCACCCTAACCCAAATTTAAACGGTTTTTTTGGAACGATGTTGTTTAGTGTCATAAATAATTCTCGTTTATATTAATAATATTTAACATTGTATTTTTATTATGCTCAGTTTTATAACCAATATTCGGAAAAACCACAATCATTTATTCGAGAAAGTAGAGTTATTTACAATGGTTACTTATAACAAATTGTAAATTAAGTTTCTGAAATTAAATGATTTGTTAATATTTATTTCTATTTGTATCTATATGTGTTGCTAAATTGATAATAAAAAGTGATTAATCTAATCTATAAAGATTGTTAAATACAATTTTTATGAGTTGGATTTTCTGTGGAGTGTTTAATTCTGCAATATCTATGCAAAATTATTTGCATAGATATTGAATTAAAAAAATAAAGGGGTAACAAAAGACATGGGATAAAGCGAGCCATCTGTAAAAATGAGGATTTTATAGCAGTGATTGGCTGCGCTTGTAGGCGGCAAGTAATGTGCGTTCAGATAAATCGAGGTAGTGTAAAAGTGCTGCGGCCGCTTCTTGATTTTTACCTGCATCAAGTAACTCTAAAATAGCTTGGTTTTTATCAATGTAGGGAGCATAGAGCAGTTTGGCATCATTTAAATGACCAAAAGCTAAACGTAGTTCAGCGGCAATATTATGATAAAGCTTAATTAACCTTTCACTGTCCGACAATTCCACAATCGCGGTATGAAACTTCATATTGGCGGTACCGACACCTACCCAATCTTCCGTATTTTCATGCTCTCGAGCTTCAGCGACAGCGAGTTTCATTTTTTGAACGGCAGGATGCAGGGCATAAGCATGGGTCAATGAATCACATTCAATTAATCGACGCACTTGGTAAATATCAATAATCGCCGCCATATCAGGGACGGAAACATACACCCCTTTATTGGGAGCGTAGGTGAGTAGACCTTCTTGGGTTAATACACGAAAGACTTCCCTTAAGGTATTACGGGAAATATCCAACTCTTCACTCAATGCGGCTTCTGATAAACGTTGTCCCGGCGTTAACTCACCAATCGTAATTTTATGGCGGATAGTTTCTGCGATAGTGACTGACAAGGTTTGTGCGACGGGCTGTTTTTTCATAAAAAGGTGAGCCTAGTTGAAGAAAAGTAGGGTGAACAGTTCATTAAAACAGGTATTTGAGCGCTATCTTCACATATTCGCTGTAGGGCAGCAAGACTCCTTTTATGCACTAATTCAGGGCATTTTCCTTTTTGAGCACCAAATTGGTGCTTTGACGTATTACACCTCTCATTCTTAATGTTACAGATAAACATTAATTGTTAAAAAAGTGATCAAGATTTGATTTTTAACTTACCAGAAACGATTTTGATTGCTTAATTATTCATCGCTCCGTATTAATTGTTCAACAATCTTCATTCAATAAATTAACAATCCATACCATTGATAGAACAATGGCACGAAAATTGCCTCTACAAATGAGTTCAGTATTAAAAAACTTGCACAACATCAAAATACAGATAACAACAAAAACTACAGAGGAGTATGCATATGGCAGCTCATGAAAATATCTCGACAGCAGAATATGTGAAGAAACGTCGTTCCTCGCTGATTGGCGCTATTTTTTTAATGGCAACATCAGCGATTGGTCCCGGATTTATCACCCAAACCGCGACATTTACCGTTACTTTAGGTGCCGCGTTTGCTTTTGGTATTTTAGCCTCCATCGTGATTGATTTCGTGGTACAGCAAAATATTTGGCGAGTGGTGACACTCACGAAAATGCACTCATCCGATATCGCCAATGCGACAATTCCCGGAAGTGGCTATTTACTGGCGGTGTTAGTCATCTTTGGTGGATTGATATTTAATATTGGTAACATTGCTGGGGCTGGTTTAGGTTTGAATGCACTCGTTGGTCTTGACCCTAAATGGGGCGGTTTACTCAGTGCGCTCTTAGCGATTTATATATTCTCGTCCCGCAAAGCTAGTAGTTTTATTGATAGATTAATCATTGCATTAGGTTTGGTCATGATTGGTCTAACCCTCTTTGTGATGATTGCATCTAACCCACCAATTGGTGAAGCGTTACGTCAAAGCGTACTCCCTGATACCGTCGATTTTGCGATGATCACCACGATTGTTGGCGGAACGGTCGGTGGTTATATCTGCTACGCAGGGGCGCATCGTTTACTGGATAAAGGCGAAGTTGGTGTCGAAAACATCAAAGCGGTTTCTAGCGCAGCGACCAAAGGGATTATCGTCGTCGGTGTCATGCGCTATGTCCTGTTTTTAGCCATCTTAGGTGTGGTTGCCAGTGGCGTGACGATTGATATTTCAGGTAAAGCGGCGAACCCTGCCTCTCAAGCCTTCCAAGCCGCGGCGGGTAATTTCGGTTTACGTATTTTCGGTTTAATTTTATGGGCGGCAGCACTGACTAGCGTTATCGGTGCAGCGTACACCTCCATGAGCTTCTTAAAAGCGTTCAAATCTTCCATTACAGAAAGACAACGTAATATTGCCACTATCCTGTTCATCGCTGTTTCATTGGCTGTTTACCTGTTTATGGGAACCGCGCCAGCCGCTCTATTGGTCTTTGCCGGTGGCTTTAACGGCTTGATTTTACCGATTGGTCTGACGCTGTTTGTCTATATTGGCTGGAAACGTGCAGATTTAATGGAAGGGTATCATTATCCACGTTGGTTACTGTGGTCGGGGGTCGTGACCTGTGTGTTAACGTGGTACATGGGTGCCATGTCCGTGAGTGCAATTTTCAACTACTTAAAATAAGTCGTTATCAAGGATTGAGGAACAATAATGAATAAGCAAATCGACCTAAATAGCGACCTTGGTGAAAGTTTTGGTCAATGGAAAATGGGCAATGATGAGGCGATGTTGAGCATTGTCAGTAGCGCCAACATTGCCTGTGGATTTCATGCAGGCTCTCCCGATGGGATCCTCCAAACGCTCATTGCCGCGCAAAAGCAGGGTGTGACGGTAGGAGCGCATGTGGGATATCCAGACTTAGTCGGATTTGGTCGTCGAAATATGGACATTGCGTCTAACGAATTAACCGCAGACGTGATTTATCAAATTGGCGCATTAAAGGGGCTTGCAACGGCGGCTGGCACCCACGTGGAATATGTTAAACCACACGGCGCGTTATATAACACCATCGCCCATGACAAACGCCAAGCAATGGCTGTCATTGATGGGATCTTGAAGATTGATAACCAGTTAACGCTGGTGGCATTAGCGGGATCCCCATTGATTGGTTGGGCAAAAGAGAGCGGATTGAAGGTGGTCGCAGAAGCTTTTGCTGATAGAGCTTACAACAGCGATGGTACGCTGGTTTCTCGCAAGTTAGCAGGTTCCGTTCTGCATGATCCAGAGTTAGTGGCTAAGCGCATGTTGCAGTTAGTGAATGAAGGTGGCGTAGTCGCTATTGATGGGAAATTCACTCCTATTGAAGCGGGCTCTATTTGTGTACATGGAGATAGCCCCGGTGCGTTAGAGATGGCGAAAAAAGTGCGTGAACTCTTTGAGCTGCAGGGGATCGGTATCCGTGCATTTGCAGGAAAGGGAGGTCAAGCATGAATGCATTAATGAAAGCCTCAAAAGAGGCTATTCAAGCAGCGAAATCAGCGAGAGAAGCGATTCGCCATGGCTATGATAAACCCACAGCAGGTATGGCGCCGGGAATGACTCAAGCCAATATGATTGCGTTGCCGAGAGATTGGGCGTTTGATTTCCTACTTTATGCTCAACGTAATCCCAAAAGTTGCCCTGTCTTGGATGTGTGCGAATCAGGGAGTTGGCAAACTGTGTTAGCCGAAGGCGCCGATCTGCGTACTGATATTCCTCGTTATCGCGTTTGGGAACAGGGCAAGCTGGTGGATGAAATTACGGATGCGACGGCTATTTATCAGCAACATCCTGATTTAGTCACTTTCTTGATTGGTTGCAGTTTTACCTTTGAAACACCGATGATAGAGGCGGGTATTGATGTTCGCCACATTACTGATGGTTCCAACGTGCCGATGTATAAAACAAACCGACTGTGTCGTCCTGCGGGGCGTCTAGAGGGCGAGCTTGTGGTATCCATGCGCCCAATCCCTGCCGATCGTGTTGCCGATGCCGTCATGATATCGGGGCGTTTTCCCGCGGTACATGGCTCTCCCGTACATATTGGCGCACCTGAATTACTGGGGATCCAAGATATTATGCGCCCTGATTTTGGGGATGCAGTCCGCATTGAACAAGGTGAAATTCCTGTATTTTGGGCTTGTGGTGTGACGCCTCAAGCGGCGGTGATGAAATCAGGTGTTCCTTTTGCGTTGAGTCATGCTCCGGGATATATGTTTATCACGGATGTTCCTGACGCCGCTTATCACGTATAGGGGGACTTATGCGTTTCTTACCTGTCAATTTAAGCGCGTTTATGGTTGAACTGCCGAGTCTCGAACAGACGATGGCACTGACAGACTCATTAACGCATCGCCCAATTAACGGCATTAAAGAGATAACCCCAGCGGCACGAACGGTATTAGTGCGTTATAACCCAGCAATTGAGCATATTAATGCGATTGTGCAGCAAATTTCTCTGCGCAACATTGAAGGCGGCGAAGCTAAAACGGGAAAATTAGTCACTATTCCCGTGCACTATACCGGGGAAGACTTACCGGAAGTGGCGGAGTATTTAGGGGTCACTATCGAAGAGGTGATCCGTCGCCATACGGAAAATGAATATCTGGTGGCATTTAGCGGTTTCGCGCCTGGATTTGGTTATATGGTATCGAAGCAAGCGCAATTACAGGTACCGCGCCGCCAATCCCCTCGTGTGCGAATTCCCGCTGGTTCAGTGGCATTGGCGGGAGAATTTAGCAGTGTGTATCCACAAGCCAGCCCCGGTGGTTGGCAACTGATAGGTCAGACTGATTTAGCCGTGTGGGATATTAATCGACCAGAACCGGCACTTTTACAAGCGGGTTATCGGGTACAATTTGTTGACCAAAGCAAGAGTTCCGTGAGCTATAGTTTACCGAGTCAAACTGACATTAAATCTATCGATGAGAACCAAACGTACGATCTCACCGTGTTGGCGACCGGGCTACAAACCTTATTTCAGGATAGAGGGCGTATTGGGCAGTCAGCATTAGGGATCTCCGAATCAGGAGCGATGGATAAATCGGCGCTATACAGTGCAAATCGTTTGGTCGGTAATTGTACCCAATCCACTGTACTGGAAGTCACACAAGGTGGCTTAAAAGTCCGTGCTAATCGAGACCTTTTGGTTGGTATTACAGGTGCCCAGTGCCCTGTCACCATCACGACAGAAGACGGGCAAATATTTACCTCAGCAACCTACCAACCGATTCACCTCGCGAAAGGGGATGTCATTCAATTAGGACGCCCAATCAACGGTGTACGTAGTTATTTTGCCGTACGCGGGGGCTTTTCTGTGGCGCCAGTTCTTGAAAGCTGCTCATTCGATACCTTAGCCCAAGTAGGACCCGCACCCTTGATGGTTGGACAATCTTTATCGATTCATCAAAAAATGAATCATCGCGCCATTTCGCTCACAGAATCCCCAGCCTTTGACTACCCGACAGCAGATGATGTGGTGGTATTGGATGTAGTAATGGGACCCAGAACAGATTGGTTTACTGAACAAGCCGCCGAATTACTGCGTCAGCAAGTTTGGCAAGTGACTGCCGCCTCAAACCGTATTGGGTTACGCCTTGCGGGTGAAGTGCCGCTAAGTCGTGAACTGTTACAAGAATTACCAAGCGAAGGCACCTGTATTGGCGCCATCCAAGTCCCAGCTAATGGGCAGCCGGTCTTATTTTTAAATGACCACCCATTGACGGGAGGATATCCGGTGATAGGTGCGGTGTGTGACTATCATTTGGATCTTGCAGGGCAAATCCCCGTGAATGGCAAAATCCGCTTTAATCCATTACGTGAATTTTATCAACTTGAAGGGAGTCATGAAGCTTATGAATACCAATAATAAAAATGCACAGCATAAGGTATTGATTGCCAACCGTGGTGAGATCGCCGTACGTATTATTCGAGCTTGCCGCGATTATGGTTTTGCGTCTGTGGCGGTGTATGCCGATAGCGATATTGACGCATTGCATGTCAACATGGCGGACGAAGCTTATGGGTTAGGTGGCAACACCCCAGTACAGAGCTACTTAAACATTGAGAAACTGATTGAGGTAGCAAAAAAATCCGGTGCAACCATGGTGCATCCGGGCTACGGTTTTCTTTCTGAACGTGCTGAATTCGCGCGAGCAGTACAACAAGCTGGCTTGATTTGGGTTGGTCCAAGCCCAGAGAGTATTGATATTTTAGGGGATAAAGTTCAAGCCCGACATATCGCCTTACAAGTGGGTGCGCCGCTTGTCGTGGGAACCAAAGATCCCGTTGAAACCGCGCAGGAAGTGGTGCAGTTTGCCCATCAACATGGGCTACCAATCGCAATTAAAGCTGCATTTGGCGGCGGTGGTCGCGGTTTAAAGGTGGCATGGCAGATGCACGAAGTGGAAGAGTTATACCACTCTGCGGTGCGTGAGGCGACAGCGGCATTCGGTCGCGGGGAATGTTTTATTGAGCAATTTTTGCATAACCCTCGCCATATTGAAGCGCAAGTCATCGCTGATACCCACGGTAACGTTGTTGTCGTGGGAACGCGAGATTGTTCGTTGCAACGCCGAAACCAAAAGTTAGTGGAAGAGTCTCCAGCCCCGTTTTTAGCCCCTGAACTGGAGCAACAAATCATTCGCGCTTCCACAGATATTTGCCGTAAAGCCGGCTATGTGGGCGCGGGAACGGTTGAGT
Organism: Providencia sp. wls1922; assembly: GCF_009706505.1. Taxonomy (NCBI): domain Bacteria; kingdom Pseudomonadati; phylum Pseudomonadota; class Gammaproteobacteria; order Enterobacterales; family Morganellaceae; genus Providencia; species Providencia sp. wls1922. Next base: position 77,366 of record NZ_WLUG01000092.1, read on the forward strand.
TCTTATTAAGCCAAGAAGGCACTTTATCCTTCTTAGAAGTGAACACTCGTTTGCAGGTTGAGCACCCAGTCACAGAAGAAACGGCAGGAATTGACTTAGTGGTTGAGCAGCTACGTATTGCTGAAGGTTTGCCGCTGAGTATTCAAGAAACGCCTAAACCTCGTGGTCACGCTTTTGAATTTCGTATCAATGCGGAAGATGCAGGGAATGGCTTCTTACCAACTCCGGGAACCATCTTACGTTTTGATGCACCATCAGGCCCAGGCGTCCGTGTTGATAGTGGAGTTGAAACAGGCAAAACTATTCCCGGTACCTTTGACTCGCTAATGGCAAAATTGATTGTGGTCGGTCAAACCCGTGAACAAGCGATTGTACGTGCTCGTCGCGCATTAGCTGAATTTAAGATTGAAGGGATCGCGTCCGTATTGCCTTTTCATCGTGCGGTGATGGAGCAAGCGGATTTTTGTGAAAACTTTAAGGTGCATACCCGTTGGATTGAAACGGAATTTAGTGTTGAAATTCCCCCTGCGAAACGCCAATTACCACAAGCCGAACAAGCGTTAACACGGTCATTTATTGAAATTGATGGGAAACGTTGCGAACTGGGGTTGCCCGCGCAATTGTTTGCTGGAATGGCGGTGAACCCAACGACAGCAACTTCTGCACCTCAAAGCGTTGAAAACAACCCTAACAGCGTGAACGCCCCCATTTCTGGCGTGCTATTCAATTGGCTAGTTCCTCAAGGAAATAAGGTAACAGAAGGAGACATTATTGGCGTGATGGAGGCAATGAAAATGGAAGTTCAAGTCATCGCCCACCGTTCAGGGGAACTGAAATATACGGCTAAACAAGGGGATTTTATCAATGCAGATAATAAAATTGCGGAGATTATCTAATCGCTAATGGCGATTAATCGTTAATAAGGGGTGGCGAATCGCCACCGCCTTACCTATTTGATCGTAACTCAACGTGATTTGCGTTCCGGTAAGTTGCGTACAGGTAATGGTGGATTAGGTGCGGGCACGACACTTTTTTCCTCTTTGGCGATTTCATCGCTATCACGATAAACCTCACCACATAAGAAAAACAAATTAGGGCGTTTTGCCTCTAAATAGGATTTTCGGCTCATGCACTGTTCTTGGGTAAAAATGGTTTCGGTCACGGGTAATGCATCGCATGAATCAGTGCCACAAGGACTGACCCACAAAGCCCAACCGATAAGTACCATATGTCCTGCCATTTATCTTGCCTTCCCACTCACCGCTAATGAAGTACACCCAAGATGTCAAATTAACACGCTTAATATATGGGGGCGTGTTCTTTGTCTATAAAATGCTTTGTCTATAAAATATAAGTCAAATTCTAACATTGGATTAAATAAATGTATGTATTCATACGATAGATAAATTTAAATTCACATTAAACAGCAAATAATAATGTGTGATCGAGCATTTATCATTATCAAAAAAAGAATACTTATCTTGATGCAATAAAAAACAGTAGGGAGTTACAGAGTGCTATCGCGATTATTTTAGGGCTAGCTCGCAAATAACAAAATTTTTATCTGCAAATTTGTGTTTTTAGATCTCCATCCTGTCAATTTGAACTATTTTTATCTACGATGAACCCGATATCGTAATAATAATCGCAATAATAATATAAATAGGTAACTTATGAATGCCATGGAAGAAGTGCTTTCATTTTGGTTTGAAGAATCGACCCCAAAACAGTGGTTTGAAAAAAGCGAGAAATTCGATTTAACCATCGCAAAACGTTTTACTGCGCTCAGTGAACAGGCGGCAAAAGGGGAGCTGGCTTATTGGCGAGCCTCTATTCGCGGCCGTTTAGCGGAAATTATTATTCTTGACCAGTTTTCCCGTAATTTATGGCGAGATACACCAAGAGCGTTCGCGCAAGATGCGATGGCGCTAGCACTGGCACAAGAAGCCATTAAACAGCCGGATTATCATCTACTTACGCTATCTCAGCGAAAATTTATGTTAATGCCGTTTATGCATTCAGAATCGAGCTTTATCCACCTGCAAGCGGTGGAGCTATTCCGAATGTTGGGGGATGATAGTACGCTGGATTATGAAATGCGCCATAAGGCTATTATCGATAAGTTTGGGCGCTACCCGCATCGCAATGAGATTCTCGGTCGGCCATCAACTCGAGAAGAAATTGCTTTTCTACAGCAACCTAACTCGTCATTCTAATTCGTCTACATAAAAATGAGTTTGCTTACGCACTAGCAAACTCATTTTCTTTCAAGGTTTATTAACGGAAAAGCTCAGCCGTTGCAGGCTGTAAACCGAGCTGTTTTTGCACACTAGCCAAATAGGTCTGAGTGATTTTTGCAAGGGTAGGGTAAAACCCATGTTCAGTTGACGTTTGCTGAACCAACGTTAAGTAACGTTCCGCCCAAGGTAATAAATGCTGCTCAAGTAATTCCACAATGGCATCGTCTTGACCTTGCTCTGCCAGTGCTGAAATGGCCATTAACATTAAACCAAATTGGTCTTCCGGCTCTCGTAATCCTGTATCGGTAACCAATCCATGGGACATCAAAAACTGGCGATAGGCGCTGGTGGAATCCCCCATAACGGTGTTGTCGTGAGACAGATACACCGAGCCCCACGGTGGTGCTGGCATTGCACCTTGACCTTCAAAAAGAATTGAAAAATCATAGGTAAGCGTATCTGCTGGGTAATCACTTAATGCCTCACAATCGGCAATCAGCTGAGCAGGTTCTTGCCAATCATACAGGGATGGGATTTCACGCAGTACAGGTTGTAACGTTTGAAATGTGGGGGTTTCAGGAGAGTAGTAAAACATTCCCCCTAAAATACGAAAAAGAGTGGTATCGAGAGTTTGCATGATATTACCTATAAAGCTGCAATTAATTTAAAGCTTCAATTAACTTAAAAGAAAGAGCCTGAATTCAGGCTCTTATATTATTATTTATTTTATACTGCTAACCATAATCTGTGGTTATAGCACCTTACATGGTGATTTGCCACAGGTTATAAAAGGCAATACGGCCAGACAATTCAGCAAGTAATACGGCTGCTGCACAGGCCAGTAAAGGGATTTTTGGTGAACGTTGCTTGATAGCGAACCCAACGAATGCCGCTAAGGCAATCGCTAATACAATCACTTGGAAGCCCCAAAAACCAGTCTGCTCTGCGCTTAATGCGGGTGCAGTTTCGCTTAAAAATGCTTGGTAGCTGGCACGGCTGGCAAAAATCGCAAAGGTACCGACTAAAAACGCCGTTAATCCTAAACCACGAGCGCCGATTGCCATTGCAAGTGCGCCACCACCCACAAACAGGGTTGTCCACATTTGCAGCGTAGTGAATTGGGTATCCCAGTTAGCAATGGTTGCAATGTTATACACTTGCGGGATTGACCAAACGAACGCTAATCCTGAAATCACCGCCGCAATGTTAGACAGTTCACGCAGAGCCGCTTGTTTAACAAAGTGGGTGAAAAACAGCGTAGCGGCAGCACAACCCACAAATACGCCACTTAAGAACGCTTCATTACTCATTGGTGAGCGACCCACGCCCAACAACATATTGAAGAAACGCAGTGGTTGACCGACGTGCAGTGCGCCAATACCTAAGCCAATCATCACAATGATAAACCCGACAATATTGGCTGTTTTCAGCTGTTTATCGTCAATTGAGCCCATTTTTTTTGCAATATAAGCTAACAGAAATAAACCCGCCGCGGATTGCCCTAAGACAGTAAAGAAAACCAGTGGTAACTCATGCATATTAGACCTCCGCAGGGTTTTTCAATTCGCCACTTTTATCACCTGATGGCTTAGCATCTTTGTGTGGCTTGATGACGATATTCGGGTTAGTCAGGCTTGGATCTGGCATCGGTGCAATGCCGCACTCCGTACCGTGTAACTCACGTAAAACGGTAATGTCATCGAAATCTAAAGCGCGCTGCGGGCAAGACTCTACACAAACCGGCTTCATTCCTTTTGCGACACGTTCATAACAGCCATCGCATTTGCTCATCAGTTTTTTCTTTTCGTCAAACTGTGGCGCACCGTATGGGCAGCGCAGTTCACAGTAACGACAGCCTACGCAGATAGACTGGTCAACAACCACTAAGCCATCTTCACTGCGTTTGTGCATTGCACCAGTTGGGCAACCTTCTACACAAGTTGGATTCGAGCAGTGGTTACACGAAATAGACAGGTAGTAGCTATAGACGTTTTGTTGCCAAATACCGTCTTGTTTCTGCCAGCTACCGCCACCGAATTCATACACACGGCGGAATTTAGGACCTAAATCTAAATCTTTTTCGTCCTTACAACTTACCTGACAGGTTTTACAGCCAGTGCATTTTGTGGAGTCAAAATAAAAGCCATACTGTTTCATCAATTAACTCCTTAAGCGCGTTTGACTTCAACAAGGTTAGTATGTTGTGGTGTGCCTTTCGCCAGTGGAGAAGGGACATGGGAGGTTAGGGTGTTGATACAACCACCAACATCTAAACCTTCGGTATTCAATGTGCGCCATGCACCTTGAGGAACCGCAATCACACCCGGTAAGACACGCTCAGTCACTTTGACTTTAATCTGAATACGCCCGCGATCATTGAAGATTTCAGCTAAATCGCCGTTCTTCAAGCCACGTTCTTGTGCATCAATTGGGTTTAACCAGAATTGATGAGGAATAGCCTCACGCAGCATAGCCACGTTGTAATAGGTTGAGTGAACATGACCCTTATCGTGGAAGCCTGTCATTAATAAAGAGTGTTTTTTCTGTGCAGATTGCGCTTCAACACCTTCTCTATTCACACAATATTCAGGAATAGCTGGAATACGCTGACCTTCTGGAAGTTCCCAGTTTTTCACGCGTTCAGCCAGTTTTTCGGAGTAAATTTCAATTTTGCCCGATGGTGTTTTCAGTGGATTATTCACTGGGTCATCACGGAAGCTTTTCAGTGCCACGTTTTCAGCACTATTAAGGAACTTACGGTCGATGATCCCCGCGCCATCAGTTTCACTAAATTCGGGCAAATGAGGCATTTTTTCACGGGTTTTGTTGTAGCAAAACTCAATCCATTCTGCGTAGGTACGACCTTCAGTGAATTGATCTTTTACGCCCATTTTCTCTGCGATTTCGACTAATACATCGTAGTTTGGATGGTTTTCCCACAGTGGTTCAATGGCGTTTTGTAGACGAACTAGGTAGTGATAAGCCCCACTTGCATAGGAGTTATTGATCAGGTCGTTTGTTTCGACGGTGGTCACATCTGGCAGTAGTAAGTCCGCATATTTTGCCGATGGGGTATCGTGGTTATCCCAAACAAGGATAAACTCACATTTTGATTCATCAGACAGAATTTCATGGGTCTTATTCAAGTCACCATGCTGGTTTCCGATGACGTTACTGGAATAACACCACATAAATTTGATGTCATTATTCAGCTTATCAACGCCTTTGATCCCGCCATTTTCTGCGGTTAATTCTTTACCGCGCACAATCGCTTCTGACCACATATAAGTAGGGATCAACGCTTTCACAGGGTTTGGCAAGCCAAATCCAGCCACTGGATAGGCGAAACTGTTACCCCATAAACCGGTGTTAGTCCCAGAACGACCGATATTGCCAGACATAATAGGCAGCATCATGATAGAGCGACAGGCTTGCTCACCATTTTCAGTACGTTGTAAGCCCCAGCCTTGTGAGATCCAAGCACGTTGAGCGTTACCAATTTCACGGGCTAACTGAATGATTCGTGAAACCGAAATACCCGTTAATTTGCTCGCCCACTCAGGGGTTTTTGCAATCCCATCAGGACCATTGCCTAAGATGTAATCTTTGTAAGAGGCATTACGTGGTGCTGAAGCTGGCAGGGTTGATTCATCCCAGCCTACACAGTAATTTTTCAGGAATTCTTCGTCGGTTAAGCCTTCTTGGATCATCACATAACCCAGGGCTGCCACTAATGCGGCGTCAGTACCTGGATAAATAGGGATCCATTCTGCGCCTAATGTTGTGACGCTATCGGTACGGCGTGGGTCGATAATGATGACTTTTGCTTTGCTCTTATCGAGGGCATTGAGTGTTTCATAGAACTGACCACCACCGGACATACGGGTTTCAGCCAAGTTATGACCGAACATCACCACGAGATCGGAGTTTTGGATTTCCGTTAAATAAGATTCTTCCACACTGCCGTAAACATATGGCGTGATCTCCATTAGCTGTGCGTAGGAATAAGTTCCGTAGTCACCTAAAAATCCACCCGTTAAACTTAAAAGACGTTTACAGGCCGCACGACCGTGCAAGTTGGCACCCGTTGAACCAGAACCTTATTGGTAATAAATGGCATCGTTGCCGTATTTATCGATGGTGTATTTCAGTTTTTCCGCAATGATAGTGGTAGCTTCATCCCAGCTAATTTTTTTGAACTTACCTTCACCACGTTTACCCACACGCACCATTGGGTATTTTAAACGGTCTGGATTATAGGTTTTCCAGCGAACTGAACGACCACGCAGACAAGGGCGAATCTGATGTTCTCCCAGTGTTGAATCGTCATACATGGTTTCATTGGAAATACGGCTGATAACGCCATCTTTCACATGAACTTTTAGAGGGCAGCGACTACCGCAGTTAACTAAACAAGCGCTGTAGCTGATTTTCTCACTGACTTCGTCAGGCATGATGGTTGGTGTTTTTGCTTGAGCAGCAAAAGGCAGAGTGATTGAGCCTGCAACGGCGGCTGCACCCGCTACGGTTGCGGAGGTCTGAAGAAACTCCCTCCTGCTCAGTTCTGCAAAATGAGTATTTGTTTTATTTTTATGCATTGACATTGCCTATATGTAAATAACGTATTAGGTATGTTCAATATGTTAGAAAAAATACCCACTCACTAACATGATATGCATCAACAATATCCTTGAAAAAACCAAGGGAAATATTTTTATTTATTTAATTTATAAGGAGTTTTCTTGTCATAGATGCCATTTTTGTTCTGTTTTTATTATCAATCGTTATATTGAGAATTATATAATGGTAGGGTGGGATCTGTGAGTATAAGAGGGGTTTCCCCCTCTAGGTAGGCTGGCCATGTTTGCTAATCATTAAGTAGTATTTATAAGTTACCTATGATGAGTTATTTATTTGTTGAATGACCTAAGAATCGAACATCATTACCGGTAGGTGATTGATGCACAGATAAATTGAACTGCGGCAGAATGGAAAAAATATGGTCAAAAATATCCGATTGGATGCGTTCGTATTCTAACCACACTGTCGTGTTGGTAAACGCGTAAATCTCAATTGGGATACCGTTTGAGTCTGACTCTAATTGGCGAACCATGATGGTCATATTTTTATGGATCTGCGGGTGAGCGCGTAGATACGCTTCAATATAGGCGCGAAATGTCCCGATATTAGTGAGGCGTCGCTGGTTGAGTGGCGTCGCTTTATCCTCTGGTAAAGCAGAGTTGTAGACCTGGATCTCAGAGACTTTTTTCCCGATGTAAGGCTCTAATAAGTTGGCTTTTTCAAAGTTGCTAACTTCTTCAGGTTTCAAAAAATGAATACTATTGGCATCGATACGTAGGCTGCGCTTGATACGGCGCCCGCCTGATTCAGTCATGCCTTTCCAGTTTTTAAATGAATCGGAAATCAGTGCATAAGTTGGAATAGTGGTGACGGTATTATCCCAATTTCGAACCTTAACTGTGGTCAATCCAATATCAATTACCGCACCATCAGCACCGTATTTAGGCATTTCCAGCCAATCACCAATGTTGACCATGTTATTTGCAGAGAGCTGAATACCAGCGACTAAGCCCATAATTGGATCTTTAAACACCAACATCATGACGGCGGTCATCGCCCCTAAACCACTGAGGATAATCAACGGAGATTTACCAATCAGTAGCGCGATGATCATAATCGAAATCAAAACGGTGGCGATAAGCTTAATGCTTTGAAAAATTCCACGTAGCGGGAGATGAGCTGTTTTTGCCGCACGTTGTAATACGCCCAGCGTGATATCCAAAATGGAATAAATCGTCAGTAAGCCAAACAGCAAGCACCATGCTTGGGAAGCGACATTCAATACCATTTGTGTCGTTGAGCCCGAAGATAGCCATAAGGTGGACTGAATGTTGACAACAATACCTTGAATAATAAAGGCAATTCGATTGAACAGATTATATTGGGTGAGTTGATGTTGCCAACCGGAACCCGCTTTTAATCCTCTTTTTTCAATCGTGGGAAGCAAAATTTTGTGCAGAAAAAGATGCAAAATCAGGGCGACAATCAGTATCAGCCCAAGAACCATTAAGAGAGAGGCGAGGGTGGCATAGTCTTGATTAAACTGGCGAGCCCAGTCGAGCAGTTGCTGCTGCATAAATTCTCCTTTATTGCGTTATCCATAAATGACGACCCAGTATAAGCAAATAGGACTTAAGTTTGTGAAATATACCGAATATTTACATAAGATTACGGAAAATGGCGGTTATTCTGATTGATGCTCTATACTTTGAGGAATACTCTCAAACGATCATGTTTATGAGGAAATACTGATGAAAAAGCCTACGAAAAATAGCTGTCTACCACTGATTGTTCTTTTAGCATTCATGGGGACATCACCACTTGCGTTTTCCGACCCAAGTGGTAACAACGGGCATGGAAACGGTAACAAACATAATAATAAAGAATTTAAAGGCAACAACGGCCATAAAAATAAAGATGATGACCATTATAAAGCGAAGCAATGGAACGGTGATAATTCAGGCATTCAAGGAACGTTGCGTATTTCACCTAATATTAGTTTTAGCGTGAATTTTGGGAATGTTCGACCTTTAGCCATTGAGTATGGTCTTACGGGCTACAAAGGGCTACCACCAGGAATTGCAAAGCAAGTCAGAAGAGGAAAACCGTTACCTCCGGGGATAGCTAAAAAGGTTCTACCATCAAAGTTTATCCATCAGTTGCCTGTTTATGCGGGCTATGAATGGAAAATGAGTGGTAAAGATCTTATTTTGGTAGCGATTGGCACGGCAGTGGTTGCTGAAATTATTGAGAACGTATTTGAATAAAAAAACGGCCTTAAAAAGGCCGTTAGCAAAAATTTGCAAATACTTGAATGAGGTAAATGAAAGGTTTGATTGACTATGGTTTAACTAACTAAAGTTTAAAGCAAATTACATAAAACGCTTGGACAGTAATTCAACAACTTCTTGCAGGTTAACGAAAAATTCTTTGATGCTTTTCATGTTCGCTCCGAATGTTAATGTGTGATCTTGATCACGTAGGAGCATTCTAGTTTTTTATTGATCAAAGTCAATAATCAGCCAAAAGATATTTTAAATATTAAACTAATTTTTAGGTCGAACCTTGTAAATTATTGTTTACAGCTTACTCATCATGCCGGCTAATTACTTTGCATAAAGGTTTTGCTGGATGAAATAGTGGCTAGACCTGCCAGTGCCTGCATGCTTTGTTCGTGTAGTTCAATGGTTGCAGCGGCACACACATCTTCGAGGACATGGCAAAAATAACCTAAATCATGGGCTTGTCTTACGCTACTTTGGATTGCCATCACCGAACTGACTCCACCGAAATAGAGCTGAGTAATATTATTATCGTTAAGCCATTGGTGGAGTTTATTGCCTGCAAATGCAGAAACGCCTTTCTTAATGATCACTCTGTCTTGCATATGAACGACCAAATCTTCCACCCAATGGCAGCCGTAGCCACTTAATTTTAATGCGCCTCTCTGTTTAGCTTGTGAAAAAAGTGGGGAGCCAGCGGGGATATCTTGATAATTATCGCTAAAGCCAACTTTGACCCAAATAACAGGAATACGCTGACTTCTTGCGTAATTAGCGGCTTGATTCGCCTTTTCAATAATATTGCGGGAATTGACTTGGGAATAACTGCTATTGGATAAACCGTTTTTACCCACAATATCGTTAATAAGATCAATGATGATTAGCGCCTGTGACATTATTGCCCCTTTTTATGGCTAAGTAATTTAACGTAAAAGGGGATTGTAATGTTTATTATGCACTAGGGATGTTAACTGAATAACATTATTTTAAATAATGGTATTATTCTCGACTGCCGCCTTAATTAAGGCAAATCAATAATAAATCCAATACCTTTATTCTCTAATCCATCAGTGACTTTTAATGTTGCACCTATTTTCGATGCCAGATTATGGGCAATAGATAATCCTAAACCGCTTCCTGTTTCTAATGTTCCGGGCACACGGTAAAAGCGAGAAAATAGATGTGCTCGGCTCTCTTCCGGAATACCGCGTCCATTATCTTGAACCGTAATGGTGGCACCAAAAGGGGTGAGATCGACCAGTGTCACTTTTATTTTGGCTTTTTCAGGAGAATATTTAATCGCATTTTCGATTAAATTAGTGAACACATTACTCAGCGCCAGCTTATCAGTTTCGACATAAAAAGAATCTGGACTGGATAATTCCACATCAATATGTTTATTGAGAGCATAAGGAATATGGGATGAAATGAGATTACTGATTAACATAGGTAAATCAATTTGCTCTTTACGAATGGCAAAATCTTCCGCTTCCAAACGTGCGAGATCAATTAATTGATGAGATAAAGAGGCGGCGCGCGTTAATGTCTCTTTCATATCATTAATAATCTCGGCTTTTTCTTTTGGATTATCGATATGCATTAACACATGCAATTGTGCTGTTACCGCTGCAATCGGAGTCCGCAATTCATGAGCCGCATCTGCCATAAAACGTTTTTCGCGTAAATTCGCGGCATCGACTCGTGCCATTAATTGGTTAATCGCGGAAATAATAGGGCGAGTTTCTTTATACATATCTTTGGTATCAATCGGCGTTAAATTTCCCGGTTGACGCGATGAAATAATTTTAGCGACTTGTTTAATGGGGCGAATACTAAAATAGGCAGTGATCAGAATAGCGATTAACATTATGCCCAAAATAAAGGCGAGAGGAATGGCAGTGCCTTCGGCTGGATTACCAATTAACTTTCGTCGCTCAAGATACGATTCTGCAATCACAACTTCGAGGGTATGATCATCATCCCATGCAGAAGTGAAATGCCAATCTTTATGTTGGGCAGTTAGCATATCGACTGATTTTAGTGATGGGTCTGAAATCTTTTCACTATTGCGATATAGCACATGTCCCAGATTATCCCGCACAACCATATACGGTTTATAGCTAGTTTCAATGCCGTTTTCCATGGCATCGGTATACATTTTTTGCAGAATAACCGCGAGCTTATCAAAATATTCTGGGGTATCTGATACTGTACCTAATGTACGCGCAATCCCTTGTGTGACGATTTGCTGTTGTTGGTTAAATTCATCATCATCGACCAAATCAGGTAGATAAAAAAATTGTAACCAACCGACTAGCAGCAGCCATAAAAAGATGACTGCGCCAATCTGAATACCAAATGTGTAGACAAGAAAGGATTTAATCTTCACCAGATTGCGCTTCTTTTTTTAGTAAATAACCGATGCCACGGATAGTAATAATTCTGTCTTTACCAATTTTGCGGCGTAAATTATGAATGTGGACTTCAAGGGAGTTACTTTCCACATCATCCAAGCCAAATAAACGTTGCTCTAAATCTGTTTTTCGCACGACATTGTCGGCATTTTTAATTAACTCGTATAGCAACAGATATTCTTTACCGGAGAGTAATAATAATTGACCATCCAAGGTGACTTGATGGTTTAATGGATTTAATTGCAGATTATCTAATTGCCAAATTTCAGATGAAAACCCAGCCATACGGCGGCTAATAGCCTTTACGCGAGAAATCAACTCTGGCATTTCAAAGGGTTTTGTTAAGAAATCATCGGCACCAGAATCTAAGCTCGCCACTAAATTATCCATTTTATTACGGGCGGTAAGAATAATAATCGGTATTGATTCTCCAGATTGGCGCCATGCAATTAATTCCTCTTGACCATCACCATCAGGTAATCCCAAGTCTAAAAGCATGACATCAAAATTGCGTGCCTGTAATTGCTGCTTAGCATCAGATAATAATCTGACCCAGCAAGGATTAAATCCGGCTAATTCCAGTCCACGACATAACGCTTTGCCGAGCTGAAGATCATCTTCTACCAATAAAATATTCATATTTATTACCTCTGTTGCGGAGTATAAGCAGACTCCGCTCACCCAGCAACTAGGATATTTATCCCCTTAAGCATCCCTTAAGGTTGGTTTAACCAAATATTAAGGTACTAAAATGCAAAAGCATTAATATACCCTCAACAACCATAACAAGAGCATTCATCATGAAAAAAGCGTATATTGAAGTGCCTCTATTTATCGGGATTATTTTTTTTGCCATGGTATTTATGGGGGCGAGTTTCAATAAACCACAATTGGCGTTGAATCCGACGAAATTAAATGAAGTTCAGCGATGCACTGATGCGAAAACTTGCTTAGTAGAGGCTCGAATACTTGAAGTGAGTAAAACGAAACGTAATCCGGTGAATGAGTTTAAATCGTATCTTCGTCAGAAACTTTATTAATACTCTTTCGATAATGGCGGAATAGTGAATTGTGGTGCTATCGGTTTTTATACACAGAAGCGTATAAACGATAGGCAGAAATAGATTGAAAGTGACTCAGATTAACTTCAAAGAATAATGAATTAAGAAATGGAAGATGGATATTACCCTTCCATTTCTCTGCTAATCATCTAGTCATCGGTATTTGCTTCAGGTAGCCAGCCGTCATCCATCCAAATTTCTTCTAAGATCTCTTCAATGCGTAATTTATCATCCGCAATCTTCGTTCCTGAAATATTAATCGCCTGCTGAGAGCTAAAGCCCACTCGAGTGACCATATCAGGGTACTGTGACTGTAGTTTGCGTAAAATCTCAGACTCTAAAGCTTGTAAAACCAAGCCACTTGGTTTTTGCGGTGAATTCTTATCAAATAACACTTCGATGCGTAACATAATAGCCTCTACTAAAGACTGTATTAATATACAGTATTTTTAGATCTATATGGGGATATTGTCAATATCCTGCATTGAATATTTTTTTATTGTGATAGCAGGCTAACTCTTTTTATTTCGACAAGTTAATCCGATAACCTTTAAAAGAAGCTGGCAGAAATATTAATACACAACCCTAAAATGGCCATATTAAAGACAAATGAAATAACGGATTGGAGCAATACTGCGCGACGCATAGGGGTTGAGGCTACTTCTACATCTGCCGTTTGTGAGGCGACGGCAATGGTGAATGAGAAATACATAAAATCCGAATAGCTGGGTTGGGTGATTTTATCGGGGAAAATTAGCCACGGTTTTTCATTTTCACTATTGCCGTAATAGAGATGGGCATAGTGCATGGTAAAGCCCGTAGGTAAGAGCAGCCAAGAGGATATCAATGTCGAGGCAGTTAAAATATAAGAGTAAATTTTATCGGCTTTCGGGATATCACTGTGTCCGCCCAAGGCAAAAAATAAGGCTAATAAACTGACGCAGCAGCCTGACATCAAGAAAAATATTACCATGCTCGCGCTTTCGTCTTCGATTTTTGTCAGCTTACGAATGTCTTTCACATTGTGGCTAATAATTCTCTGGAACAGAAACAACAAATAACACCACGCAAATGCGTTCCAACTGATAATTAAGTTAATAATCAGACTTTGTGTTTGAAATAAAGCGAAGAAAGTGATGAAAGCAACAATGAGCGAGACCAAAAAGCGCGGTCGAGAATGAAATGCATGACGTAGCTGGTGGGTGATACGAGCAGCACAGCGAAGCATGGGGTATTCCTTGAATTTAATAATCGGGTGTTTTTCCTAAATTAAATTGAGTATACCATTGGTAAAAAGGATGCACTAATCACTGCGTTTCAAGGAATGAAATGAAACAGTTCTATTTATGCTTGCTGCTGTGCTTTTCAGCGCCGTTATATGCAAATGAATTGTGTGAAAAGGTCGCAGACCTTTCTACTGCTGATGTTTAGTGCCATGATAGTTAAGTATAAAGCCTATTTTTATTATACAACAGATGACACATTTTTAGTTGTGGATGTTTTCGTCATTTCTGGCGGCCAAGTGTCTGGACAAATGGAAGTGGAAGGGGCGTTTCTTCTTTCCAATTACTATGCGGTGTCTGATGATAATGACAGGAATAGAAAGCGCAATGACAGGGGATAATCTGTCATTGCATTAAATCTTAATACGCGTTAGGACGAAGTTTAAATGACTGTAAAACCCGATCCCAGATTTCAACCATTTGCGCATCGGTGTAATCTTTCACTGTCAATATTCCGGAGTTATGAAGTAAAATAAGCACTAAAGGTTGTAAATAAGTGACATTTTTCTCATTGGCATTGTATTGAAAACGGTATTTTTTATCTCCGTCTTCTTCACCGGAAATTAACCACTCTTCACCAGCAATCGTATTGTATTTCACTGGGCCTTTTTTCAAGGTAGAAGCCCCTAATTGCCGCATAATCGGTTTAATTTCAGATGAGCGTTCAAGCAAACTGTCATCTTCACTTCCCAATAAATTATCTATCACAATTGCCCATGCAAATTGATTGTTTTTAAAGAGCATGGACAATTTAAATTTGTGGTCACGTCCATCATCGTGAATAAAGCCATAAGGAATACAAATCCCTTTATCGGTCGGAATTTCATTCTTTGGTCGCCCTTGTAAGCGAGAAATTAAGGATTGCATCGCTGCTAGTTTTTGAGACTTATCTGTAATAGGATAATCACCTGTAAAATATGATCTTTCTTTAGCATACTTATCTGATGTCAGATCATGGAACTTAGTTTTTATAATAAACGCTACATTATCAATATACACATGAGCTTCTAGCTCTCTGGCAAATCCAGGGTAAGCATAGCTTTCATTTTTATCAAAAATTACCCCCTTTTCTAATCGCACAATATCTTTCAAAAAGGGTCCATCCCGCTCCTCACTCACTCGCTGTTTTTTTAATTCGTCTTCTCGTAATTCAATACGTTGTTTAAATGAAGGGGGATACATAAATTGACTTTCAATCGTCATATCATCGATGGTGATGACCGAGGAAAGCTCTTGGGTTAACGCTTTTGGGTAATTAAAGGTGTAGCGACCTAAACAGTAGGTCGGTGCATCATCAAACAGAGTATTAATCACAGCAGAATCCTTTTCATTAAGTGAGCGGGAATAGGTTTTATTGGGCACGGAACACGCAACTAAAGCCCCCAATAAGACCAAGCTTAAAAAAGCAATAAATTTATTTCTTATCATGGTTTAACCTCACCCGTTTGCAATATTTTGCATAAGGAGCGTAAGGTGAATTTTATCGCTGGTGATAATTTACCCTCACCATAAATACCATCCCCCTTCATGGGCTCAAATTTATAGGCATTCTGATGGTCAACATTCGTTTCTAAAATGTCTTTAAATCGCCACGATTCCTGTAGATTGATAGCGTATTTAGGCACCGTACCATCTCCCGCACCTCCTTCATAATTTCCATTGGGGCTTTTCCACGCATAGCTCGATTTAAGTAATGTATACTCCCGTTTATCACCATATTCCGTTGTCTCTCGACTATCGTCAGATACCCATAACCACGACGTTTTATCCCGTAATTTCCAGGTCACCGTTTCATCTGAACGGCGAGGATCTTTAGCCAGCGTAGTGTCATTTTTATCGTCATACGCCCCGTAAAATTGGTAAGTATTGGCATGATAATGAGAATTCATTTTTTCCATGAATGGTATTACTTGTTTTATCATTAACATTTTATAATTTATAAAGTTAGTAGTAATTTTATCCTCTTTTTTATCCAAAATATCAGACTCATACATTCGCCACCAAACTTTATCTTGAAGATAGATTTCCTTAAATGGATCACCTTTTTGCGGCAACAATAAATCAGTTACCCCATCAGGACTGCCTTTTTCAACCCGCATCCACGGTTGACCATGGTTATATTTCGGAGAAGGTAAAAGTTGTAACGGTGCAGGGGATTGCGCTAAAACAGACATAAGCCGTGTGGCACTGGCCCCCAAAACAAGTGACATCGGAAACGCATGTTCCCCGATTTTCATCATCTTATAGGCGGTTGGCGAACCTAAATCGGGCATCACACCATGCACGATACCAAGAATTTTATCTTTGCAGGGTGTTGCTAATAATTCGGAAGCGTAACGTGATACTAAGCCTCCCATCGAATGGGTCACAAGAATGACTTTCTCCTGCCCTTCTTCAAAGGCGAGTCCATGCCCAATCCCGCCATTCTGTTTAGGACGGTATAAATTTAAAACCTCATCAATGTATTTGGCGAGATCTTGTGCGGACTGAGCGTTGTCTTGTAACCAGTTATAACCAAAAACATGAAGTGGAAGCAGTAAGCTACGGTATTTCCCCGTTTCACCATATGAAAGCAGGTTAGTATCCTCTGGCGAAAGTGGTTTCTCTAGAATATTTTTAAAAATAGAGTGTTGAGAGAAATACTCCTCAGCTTCATCTGCCGTCGCGCATCCCTGATCTTTCGCTTTATTGTAATACTGCTCCCAAACCAGTAATTCTTTTTGTAATTGCTCTAAGGGTTCAAAGTAAGAGAACTCTAATGCGCTGCCCCAACCTCGTTTTTGACGTGAACTGGCAAAATAGGTTGATTCGTTATCATCATTACCCACTTTTTGACCAAAATCCGTTACAACGGCATTAGGATCTAGCAATTCACGACGACGTTTTCCGCCAGTCAATCCCCAACCCAACGCATCCCATAGCATTAACGCCATATTACTGCGTATCCGCCAGACAGAGTCTCCCGTATCTTTATGTTTTAAGTTAGACCCCATAATGCCGGGTAGAAAAATAACGGGAACCACTTTAGTTGATGGGAGATAACAATTCGCTTTGGCATTTTCAGATTGGTGCTTCCGCTGTAAGTCTTTCCAAACTGCACATTTATTGTCATCAAATTCAGCAAAACAATGCTGAATATTTTCGCTTTGTTCATCTTGGCTCATTGCGTGTCCTTTTAATTGAGCATGCTGGCTTAATTGAGAGATGAAGAATTATTTATTTTGCTGAATCAACGCATAGCGATTGAGTAGCTGTTTAAAATGGTTATCAATCCGTTGGTATTCAGACTCAGGGACGGAGCCTTGGGTTTGAAGTTGCTCAAGACGACGCAATTCTTCTTCTAACGGAACGCTTTGATTAAAATGCTGGCGGGCATTGAAAATAATGGTTTTTAATTCAGACCCCGTGATATAGCTGCGAGGTTTACCATCAAGACTGTCTAAGCGCGTACTGAGATTATTTAGCTCGGCCATCCCTTCAGACCACTGTTGTAATTTATTGTTAGATAGCGCATTAATTTGCATATTTTGCTGCCATTTATCGTTAAATGCGCTGACTTCTTGCCGGTCACCATATTGTTTAGTGAGGTAACTCACCATGTTTAATCCATACTGCTGAGACCAAATTGGGGAGACGGACTCTAATTCCACGAGGTAGTTATCGATTATCTTGAGTTTTTCAGGAGAAAAACTATTCGGTTGTGCGGCATTAGGCTGCAATTGTTGCTCAAGAATTGAGGCAATATTCGGCGTAAAGTCAGGTAATTGGGGTAGCGCTTGCGCTAAAACGTGGTTATTGATTTGTGGGTGTAACACATACAAAGTTCCTGCACACAGCGCGCCTGTGAGCACAATACCGAAAGCCATACCCACACAAATGCCTTTGCGGTAAGAAGGCTTGGTCGGTGTTGGTGTGCTGATAGTGGCATTGGCCTTGATGGAAATTGGCGTTGCTGCGGTACGGGCATGAAATGACGATGGCGCAGTTTTTGGCAATTGCAGCGGCGTTGGTGGAATAAAACCACTGTCGGGAACATCGGTATTTTCGAGCTGCTTGGCTTGAGTGGTGAGCAAGTTTTGCAGTCGTTCCAGCTGAGTGAGGTGTTTGAGCTCTAATGTTTGTAGCAACTGTCCAATTTGGTTGAGCGTCGCTTCAGTATGATACAGAGCTGGCAGGTCTGCATAAACAGGTGCATGGGCGCGTAACCCTGTCATGAGTTGTTGGCTCAGCGTAGCGAGGATCTCAACCCGGGCATGGGTCTGTTGTGGCCATAATCCTTGCCAGTGGCGGCTCAGTAAATGTTGAAGTAAAGATAAGCCTTCGTTTAATCCCGCGATGCCATTTTGATGCTGGCGGATCAGGGTAAACCATGCGCAAGTTTGTAAATCAGCGCCGTTTTGGTTGAATAAGGACAAACATAGCCCATGAGCGCGCGCCCAGTCTACATCTGGGCGGGCGGGGTGAAAGCGTTTATTTAATTCTTCTTTGAGCGCGGCAAAATCAGCCAGCGTGCGCGGGTCGCCACCAAGGCGCAATGTGTTTAAATCTGGGTTCATAGTCTTCTCACGCAGTCGTCAGTTTAAATCGTATAGAATTGTTTTTTTAGATGGTGTACGAGAATGCGCCCATCCGGCATAAATTCAGTGCCATAACGGATCAAACCTTGCTCATGTAATTCAACCTCAAGGGCGTAATGGAGTGCCCCAAAGCTGTTTTGCGGTAATAACACTAAAGAGAGTGATTTGATGCGGGGCTCATACTTGAGTAACGTTGCCGATAAAATGGTCATCATATTGTGAGCAGTGCCGGGGAGACCTTGGATCATTTTACTCATATCTGGTAGCCCGTAGTCGGGAAGGTGCTCGATACTGCCCGCTCTGGCGTTGAGAATGCGGCGAATATTGTCCATCACAGAAACCATCACTTGGTCATGTTCTGGGATAGTATCAATATCCAATCCTCCCGCAAAATACCCCGTCAACATTTCATATAATGAAGGCTGGGACATGCTATTTTTCTCCAAGTGGTTTTAAGGTCATGGAGTTATCAGTAAGGGTGAGTAAGCGTGGGTCATCCGGTAGTAACCGCTTTTTGGGGATCACTACGCGCCAGTCATCGGTGATAAGGTCTGGGTGATGGAACATCACGGCGATGGCAACAAATTCAGCGCCGTCTTCAAGGGGCATATCAAGGGAAATCGACTCACCCGGGCGAATGCGTAAATCTTTTTGTACCACGAGAGAGGATTTTAGTACTTGGCTATCTTTGGCAAATAACGATGCGTAGTCACTCTCATCAAAGCTTTCAGTATCTTTCAATTGATATACACGAATGATGGTGGACAGCGATGCGCCTGTATCATCGGTATTGAGCGCTTCACGTGCCACGAAATCAAGATGGACGACTTTCACTTGCTTATAAAATATCGCGCTTGCTGCACTGCGAGTGCCATCGCTGACCATTTGAGTGAGCCCGCATCCAGTGAGGTTTAATGCAGTCAGAAGCACCAATGTTTTGCCGCAAAATGGCAATAAAGGGATGTGTTTCATAGGAGAGTCCCGGAATCAGAATCGATAATTAGCGTAATGTGAGGGCGGCGTAGAGTGTGATGTTGCCGATAATCGCTGATAGCGCCCCAGATTTAAGGTAATAATGTGTTCGCGGAGAGCGACATTAGGCGCCAATGTGCCCATCGCGGCGGTCCGTCCCAGCTGAACACCTTGGTGAGATTGCGAGCTTAACGTTGCGTTAGGGAGCAACTTTCTGGGTAATTTAAGACAAAGACGGGCATTGACTCTTGACCCTAGGTAAACATGCAATAGCGCCATTAAATCTTGATACAGCTGTCCGTCAGGCAGCCAATTGCGGGCTTCATCAAAGTTATCTGTCTGTAAGGTAATCAAAATTTGGCTGTTTACATCGGTAGAATACTGACCTAAAACGGGCTTATTGGTTAAGGTCATTGGGGTTTTGCACGACAGCCCTGTTTGAGTTGTTTGCTCGATACGCCGCGGGTCATGGGGTTTGATTTTCACATGAGTGTCAGGCGCGAGTAATTTTACGAGTGACACAACGCCTTCTGCGGTGCGGGTTGGAAAACGTAACGTGCCCAGTAAGGCGAGAAAGCGGGATAAAGGCGCTTGCACATGTTGAGCAGTGCCGGGGATCCCCAAGCCAATTAACCCATACAAATACTGGGATGTTTCATCTTCGCCACCTGCGGAAAAAGTTGCTGGATAGGAATATTTTCGCCAAATACGGTAAAACTGCGTCGTGAGCCGATGGTTAAAAATATCCAAGAAGTCCGTGAGCGATTCGGTTCCTTCCCGCTGTTGTGCGATGTCATCGAGGTAGGCGGTGGGTAACGGTGATGTGACACCATATAACCCTAAAAAGGTAGTTCGAATACTGGGTGTGTTGCTATCTCGGTAGCGGTCTTCAATGTCGATGCCTTTAATTTCGGTGACAGGAAAACCCATCCCACGATGGGGACGAAACCGGATAACATCTGTTTTCGGGTCTTGGGTGCTACCAAGTGGCGGGCGCTGTTTATTACTCTGTTCTAGCAGTTGGCAAAACCGATAGAAGTTAACCAGTGGTAGACGCTCCCCTAGCGCATCAAAAAGCTGATTTACTGAGGATGGTTCTCTGTCCATGTGAGGCTATTTCCTGTTGGTAAAATATGGAGAGTCAATTGGTTAAATAGATGCACGTCGGTATACAGTGCGAAAAAGCGGTTGAGCATTTCACCAAAGAGATGAATATCCCCTTCACCGTTAAATCCGTTGCTATCAAGAGTGATATCGATGGCAATACCGCGCTGTAAAAAGCCTTTTTCGAAACGCTCAATAAGGTGCTGTTCAACGTGGATCATGGCATCGAGTTTGCGGCTGTTTAAATCATCCTCTCGCCAGTCATAGAGTGCCAATGTGCCGCGCAATACCTCTACGTTGTCCATCATATTGAGGAAGCTGGCGCCAAGGTGGCTGAGAACGCGCCAATGAAATCGGTCTTCTGCTGGGGGATAGCAAGGCAGGGTTGGCTTGCATAAATTGCGAACCTGCAATTGGGTTTGTAGCGTTTCTTCGGTTCTGTCGAGCAATGTACTTTGCAGCGCTTTGCGTGGAAGTTGCCCGTTAGTGCCGGTTAATTGCAAAGATAAGGTTTCACTTTCAAGAGCAGCGGTCGGCTGTTCGCGTTCTCCCCCTAAAATCAGCCATGTATCATGTAACCCGCTGACCCCGCGCTTAACGCGAGTGTGGTAGTAGTGTTCTGGTGCATTGCGTCGCAACATACCGCCTCGATGGCGAAAGCTGCTGAATGGAACATAGTGAATGTGTTCACCTCGCCTTGTTCCATGAACCGTATCGACAGCATAAATTTCGGTGTGTCCATCTTGTAGACGGCGGGGACGCAGTAAATATTCACTTTCTAACCCGTTAACGGTGAGTGGATCAGCTTCAATATTGAATAAGTTGATCACCGGAACGCTGTGCAATTTTAGGTTATCGTGACTTAATGGAATGTCGCTATCCCACAGGGTATCGAGTACAATTTCCAGCTCAAAGTGACTTAATCCTTCGGGTAATTGAATCTCTTCAAGCCCGTTTAAGTTGACGAAGAAAAACTTTTCGCGAAAAGAAAAATACTCCAGCAACAACTGGTAGCCACTAAAAGTACTATCTCCTTTGGGCCACAATTGATCTTCTTCAGCAAATCCCCCAGGGGAAAACCACAGCGGCAAACGAACGCGGTCAGGGGATGACGGTAAACGGATATAGGTCGCCGCGACATGTTTAGTGAGAGCCAGATGCAGGGCGTAAGTGGTTGGAACGTCACCCGCCAAATAAAAGGAAATGGTCCCAAGTGGGCTCTGTTTCCAATCGACAAGTTTTGCACAATCGAAGCGTAATCGGATCACGGAACGTCCATCAGGCTCAGTGGTTAAATTCACTGTGGATAGCGCAATGGGATTTAAGGTTAAATCCCGCGTGGTGCGGTAACGACAAACGGTTTTCTTTTCGCCAATCGGGCGTGAAAGTACTTCAAAATTGGCAGGGATCACCGACGATAATTTCATATCGTGAATATCCGGTGCGAGTTCAACCACGGACAGTGAAGGGATGGTTTGTAAATAATGAGGCCAGAGTAGGCTGACCAATCCTTCCGTTAATTCAGGTAAATCATCATCAATCTTTTGGCGAAGTTGCCCCATCGAAAAGGCAAAACCTTCAAATAGTCGCTCAACAAAAGGGTCGGGAATGCCGGCTTTATCTAAATCTAATAGTGCCGCCCGGTCGGGATGAGCTTGGGCGAACTCTTTCGCAGCTTCGCGTAGATAGCGCATTTCTGCATCATAATAGCGAAGGGTTAAATCATCCATTCGTATCACTCTCACTGATTAATTTAAGGGTAGAGTACTAGCGCTCGGACAGGATCTAAGCGAGTCAATTGAGCCAATAACTCAGACATTTGGTGATGTAACTCGGCCTTATCCGGTGTGTTACGTTGCGCTTTACCGCGCAGAAGTTGTAATTGGCGGGCTTTGACTTCAAACAGGGAATGCGGTTCCCAATCAGCCAGTTGCATGTGTTCAGCGCGATTGTCTAATTCACGCAATAAGTTCAGCGCCAAATCATGACGGGCAAACTGCTCTGCCACTCTTGCCATTACCAATTGCAATAGCCATTTTTGGCGGGTGGTCTGAATATTCGGGCGAGACATTAACCATGCTAAGGCGGCTTCTACCCCTTCGGTATCGGCTTGCGTTAATGCTTCTTGCTCTAAGGCAAATATCGAGCCGTTATCATCGTCATCCGCGCCTTGAACTGGCATAGAGTGCAGAGACTGAATGTTATCTTCCAGAATCTGTTGTTTGATCCACGCGAGGGTCACTTCATCAGCAAAGGGGGTGCCATCTTCCCATGCGAGATTTTCTAACCCGGGTAGGCGCAATAAAAATTGTTTTAAATCCGAGGCAATAACGTCTGCCCAACCGTTCCAAGGCGCGGGAGATTTACTGAGCGCTTGGTGTAGGTACCATTGAACATCTAACCAAAAATGGTTAACGCCTTCAGCAAATAGGCGGTCGGCTTGTTCGGTGAGCTCCAACCAGTTTTGTTGCAGATATAAACGTTTTAATTGGGCTTTCGCATCCGAGCGCGGTGGGGCTAAACGTGTGCAACCATGCTGGTTCTGTGGTGGCGATTGGTGCAGGGTATCCCAACGGACAGATTTCATCAGCCGGTGACCCGACAGCCAGCCGTTGGGTTGATTACGCAAATAATTGGCAAGCACTTTGGCTTGGTCGAGCAGCTCACGACCTGATTGTATGGGGGCGATAGGGCTGATCCCCGAGGCCGTTTGCTTTGTCGCGACATTTTCCGACGCTTTGATATTTTGCGGGATGACGCTATCAGCCCCACCGGATTGGGCGAGCCGATTTTCTAAAGCCCGTAAGAGGGGGGCAAGGTTAGGGCGGCTTGCTTCATCCCACGTATTAAACTCATCCACGATCGCGCTAAGTAGTGCCACAATGCGGGAAAATTCGTTGCTATCCACCTCAGGGTAGAGGGATAAGCTGTCGATGACACGTTGACCCGCCAGCCATTCGATGGCGGCTTTTCGGCTATTTGGGCGCGAAGGTAGTAGGCTGTCATGGTAGCGATGTAGTAATCCTGTGAGTAGACCGAGCCCATCGGCTAATCCCGTTTCCCCTTCACGATGCAAACGCGCCCAAATATAGTAAGTGATAACTCGCGCATCTTTGCAGACGTTGGTTAGGAGGTTCTCGGCAAGAGCACAAATTAATTCAGTGTCTGACCCAGAGAGTTTGTTGACTTCTTCTTTCATGCGTTCGAAGTCATCGTCATAACCGGGGTCATCCCCCATTGGATTTTCAGCGGTAATGGGCAGTAGCCAGCGCTCCCATAGTGCCACTTGTTGCTCAACAAGCTGGTTAGCAGCAAGCGGATTTCCAGTAAAGCAAGCGGTGCGCAAGGCAGTTAATAAAGGCATAGGTGATGTCCTATCGATGGCTAATCCAAAAAGATTTTTTCAGGTAAAACGAAATTACGCAGTTTTAATAGCGCCAGCGGGCCTTGACCCATTTCGGTGCGTAGTTGGTAATTTAGAGAGATGCCATCGGGTGTTACCCACGAGACGGTATAGCTGCTAGTGCTGCCCGCATAAGGCGCGACGTTGGCCGTTTCGAGTAAACGGATCAAACCCCAAACACCACGATGATCGCCATAGAGTCGGGTACCCGATGACGTGGTCATCCAAGTTAAAGATGCGCCAGACGCGACGGTATCGGCAGGCCAAACAAAACGTTGCCATTCTGGGAACTGGTTATCGTAAGTGAGATTTTGTTTATCGATCACCAATATGGTTTGCATCACATTTTTACTGGTGCCTGGACGCATTTCAAAATAGAGACGCGCTTCCCCGTTCGCGAAGGCCACATCGCCTAACTCTGTCAGGGTATTTAGCGCGGTTAAAAAGGCAGGGTTAAAGCGTAATCCTTGGGCATTGGTGCTATTGGGTACCCAATGGTTGCCTTCTTTGCGTAAAACTCCTTGTAGGCGAGTTTCTAAGAAGCGTTGGATCCGACCATTATCGGGGCGCAGATATTGCGCCATCAACGGTAAGGAGATATCGCTTTGGGTATTTTTTAGCGGATAGCGTCCACCAAAAGCGTTATTCCATTCACTGACAATGGCATTTTGCCATTCGCTATTAATGCCTTGGGCGGTTGGTGTGAGTAATTGCTGCCACGCTTGGGTCATCGGCTCCACTAACAGCGCATCCCCAAAGCTTTGCCACTCTTGCCCAAAGCTGGCGGCAATCAAACTACCCATATCCCGCGCTTCGGCGAAATCGACATTTTTACCTTCTAGAATACTTTGCGCGAAGGATTGAGACATCGCTTGCGGATCCGGTGCATTAACCACTTGCTGAAGTTTTAATCGCACGCGGGTTATGCGGGTGAGATAGGCTTGTAGGCTGAGGTTATCGCTTGTTTGCGCGGTGGCTTGCGGGTCCACAAAATTCAGAATAGGGGCAAAGGTATCTTCAAGCGGACCCGTAAAGTCGGCTTTCTGACTAATGACGGGTTTCTGTTCTTTATTGAGCAGGTCTTTCGCGGAGTTCATAAAGGAATCGGCGAGCTTTTCTTGCTGGCGTCCGGTTTTCCCTTGGTAAGCCACGGTATTCATCAATGCAATGACGGGTGACTGGCGCACATCGCTCATCAAAGATAATTGGTCAATAGTATCAGACAAACTTTCAGTATGGCGCCATTGCAGGCTATTGAGGAAGTTTAACCAGCTATCAGAAAAGTCAGCAAAATAGCGTTCAGTAAGCTGCTGCTTAAGTGCATCAGGCGAAATATCTTGGCTAAGTTCATGCTGGCTATCACTCAATACCCAATCAATTTCACTGCGGCGAGATTCAACCACTTTTTTGATGGCAGGTTGAATAGACTCTTCCCACGCTTTGCGGGTAAAAATACCTGATACAAACTCATCCGTGGTGAATAAAAAGCTGGCATCGGTATCGCCCGTCATATCATCTAAGGTCATATCAGGGAACTGATGTTGCGCTTGTAGTAACACTTCTTGATATAGCGTAGCACTTTCGCTGCGTTGACCAATTTGTCGAATGAGTAAAGTGCGACTTTGATTAATCAGGTTATTGTTGGCAGTTAATTGCCATTCGGGGTGCTTCGGTAGCTGTTGGGCATAGAACATAAGTAATTCTTTACCGAGGGTTTGCCATTCGCCTTCGTTCATTCCTTGCGGGACGGGGAGAGTCGAGAGCACGCTGTCAGTAAAAAACGCCGGATCCATGCGCTCAGGGGTACTCATCATTAAGTAGGTTTTTAGGCTTTGATACGCCCCTTGGGTGGCTTGGCGACGGTCATCACTGTTAGGGGATAGCTGAGCATACGCCTGTAATTGTTGAGACAATTGTTGAGCGATGGTATCACGCAAAGGCGGTAATACCGTTTGTTGATACAGTGGCCATAAATGGGCTAATAGTGGCTGATTACTGTTTAGCCCAAAATGGAGCCAGAAAGGCACAGAAGTTTGTTCGCGATGATTGAGTAAGCCTAGGGTTTGCTGAAAATCGTACTGGGCTTTGAGGCGTTCAGTTTCCGGTAATTGGCTGTTAGCGGCGACACTCGCGCTTTGGTAGCTCTCTTCAATAAGCTGGCGATTGGCGAAGTAAGAGACAATCATGCCCGCGCCCCATAAGGTCATGGCGGTGGCTGCGCCATATTGAACGAGACGTTTTTTGTCAAAGCCTAAAGAGGCAGGCTGTAAACCGGATGCCAGTTCAGACTGCACATTCAACCAGCTTTTCCAGCGGGTATCAGGATGCCAACTATTGGGTAAACGTTGCTGATTTAACGGATTGATAGAAGGGCTGAATGCGATGCCGGAAAAAGGCAGCGTACGTAATTGGGTATTGAGTGGTGCTAATGCGGTTGCAAGCTGCTGGCTGCCACCGTTTTGTAAAAATTGGGCTAAGGCGAGTAGATAGGTGTGTTTTTGTTCGCGCAGTAATGCTTGAGTTCCGTTGATCACAAGTGCAGGGATCAGGCTTAATAAGCTAGGGGATAGCGCCTCGGCTGGCATGTTTTGCTCTGTCATACAGAGGATAGAGGGCGTTTCAACAGCGCTGAGGGATTGCTGGTCACTGACACTCCATACCCAAACCGGTGCACGCCAACCTAACTCTTGGAAGAGGTTCTGGATAGCGCGCCCTGCATTGTGGGCTGTTGCGGTATTGAGGTTAGTGAACGTGACGTTGTTGTCTAAAAGCTGTGACGAAATACTGTTTTCAGTCACCCAAATCACGCCATCGAGCGGACGACGTCGGCGTAGGTGTTTGAGGGTTTCTAGTCGCTCTGAATCGATGGAACTCCCGATATCGCCACCGTAGATAAGTAGGGTTCCATCACACTCTTGCCAGATTTCTTGCGTCAGGCTAGGAGCAAGTTTTTCGACGGCGGAGTGGGAGCCAAGGAGGAGCTGAATGGAGACTTTGGAATGCCAGAAAGTGCCGTATTGGTTGCGTAGTGCTTGAATAATTTGATTATGCAATAAGCTTATTTCTTTAGTTGGTGCATTCAAATCGATTGGGGTATTTTGAGGTTTGAATTCTTTTTGTTGTTTTTTTTGTGTTAACTTATTTTTTATGGGATAAAAAGAAATAAGAAATAAAGCAATTACACTAAGTACAGATATTCCTATCAGGAATGGATTTGTATCAAAAGGTTTATATTGATAAACAAAAAACATAGTTATCAATGAGAGAATAACAACGAGGAAAAGAATAAAAAACAATTTCCCTCTAGGTAAACTGATAGATGTTCTATTTATCATATTAAAACCTGCGAATGTAAACGGCATAGCTAGAGCCATTAGTATTAGAATGGATGAGAACCTGATCTGTACCTGATTTTTTTGCTATTTCACTCACTAACGAGAGATAGCTTAAAAATGCATTAGGATGGGGAACTGAATAAGATAATGCTAGAGAGTAAATAGGGCGATGTTTATCAAATTCGATTTTTTTATCACTATAATTGATTAGAATACTATCAATTATATCTTGCTTGGACTCTGTTACCCAGGTCTGAAATCTATGCTTTCTTGATATTCCGCTATAGTTGATAAACTTGATTATTTCATTGTCAATATCTTGCATATCAATCTCCATAATCCTTTCTATACTTACACGAGAATGACTTGGATTAATTAATTGATTATTAGTTGAAAATAATTGAGCTGAAACGAATTGACTAAATTTTGGTTCTGATTGGATAGTAATAATCAAAAATGTATCTTCATGTTTAGTGTCATAAGCGGAGAAAATAGTTTGATATGATGATGACTCAGTCGGTTTAAGATGCCATTGATTGTAAATTAGTAGGTTGTTATCAACGCGATTTTCATTATCGAAGATATAAATATTTGATAGATACACTCTGTAGTTTGGACACTGCTTTTCAAGATTTTTATCAATTTTTGAAAAAAGGTCTTCATCAGTTTTTTGTTTGTTGAATAACTGCCGTGGCTTATCTGGGAACATTGGGATAGATTCGTCATCTTTTAAAAATACGCCAGCGCCATCTTTATCTGGTGTATAGTTAACATAACCAAGAGATGTAATTGAGGATTGGCACCAATGCTGCCATTCCATTTCGGTGATTTTCTTTTCTTTTTCCCAGTTATTACAGGTGATTACGGAATGCTGATAGCGTATATATAAAAAACTAAAACATGCCAGAAATAAAAGAGCCGTCACAGGTAATGTGATAATAAATAAACGCATTTTTTGTTCGGTAGGTAATGTTACTCCATAAGCATAAATTGCGGTAACTATCCCTATGAAAAAGGCAATTAAAACTTTATAGCTGGGATTCTTTCTCGGTGTTTTATCAGGGATAGAGGGGATTTTCCAATGCATTAGTTTGATATCCTTATCTATTCTATACAAGTAGTAGGCTCAGAACTGATTACTCGACACCCACATGAACATAGGCACTGATCAACCACTACAGCAATGCCACTATCAAAAGTGGAATCAGACCCTTCTATAATGGTGTTATTTCCGTGTTTAGGGCAGGAAACAAGATCTCCGATGCGTGCAACTTGCTTACCATTAATGAATAAACTTGATGAGGCGGACAGTACATATCCCCCATGGGTATTTTTGTCACCTAGACAGACAAATCCCTTCATTGTGAACCTACCTTTTGGAAATAACGTTATTATCTTTATGCGAAAGTTCAGTCATTGATAATGGAAGACCATTTTTATCTGAACCACCAAAATACACAGTGTTTTTTAACCGTTATTTTATCGTTCCCTTTCGGATTCGTATCAGAAATAGGGCTAAGTGTTTAGATATTTATTATCCCTTTTGTATAGATTAAAATTCATTGGGCTTATAACGCAGAGAGCCGACAATTCGATCCCATATTTCGACCATTTGTGCATCACTGTATGAAGTGAATTTATTTCGATTATTCATACCAATATGTAGTAGTGGTATTATTTCAGTTGATGTTGCCTCATTGGCAAAAAACCAAAAATCATAATATGGTAAATTGGATATTCTTTTATTCTCTTCCTTAGGGTAAATTTCCTGATTCCCTGTCATTAACCATTCTTGTGCTGGAATATTACTAATTGATAAATCTCTTTTTTTTATTGTGTGTAACCCTTGTTGCTTCATTGCCTCATTTATCTCTTTTTCTCTATTTAGTAACGTATCATTAGACCCCAAATAACGATTGTCAGATTCCAAGAACAATAACAATTCATCATTTTTATAGACCATAGCGATTTTTTGCTGGTGCTTATTATTATCATCATCCAAAATGAACCCATTCGGGATACAAATACCTTTATCGGTCGGGATTTCATGATCTAATCGCCCACTTAATCGAGAAATTAATGAATACATAGCCGCTAAACGAGTTGGCTTTTGGTTTGATTGAACTTCTGTCCCACCTCTAGCTAAAAAACTGGCTTTTCTTTTTTCATATTTTTTATCCGAAAAATCTCGGATTTCAGTAGTAATAATAAATGCGATATGGTCAACATAGACATGAGCTTCTAATACTCGATAAGCATCATCTGCCCCAGGCTCATTTCGATCAAAAATAACACCTTTACTATTTGGCAATTGGATAACTTCTTTAAGTGCAGGTGAATTTTCTGTGCTTTGCTTCCATTCTCTTAATTCTTTTTCTCGGAGTTCAATACGTTGTTTAAAGGCTGGAGGATAAATAAATTTACTTTCAATATGAAAATCATCAATAAACAGACTATCATGAGAACCGTTTTCCCAGTTAATTGGAACATCGATGATATAACGCCCAATACATTGAGGTTTAGTTTTTTCAAATAATGCGTCTACCACGATTTTTTCTTTATCGTTCAGTTTGGTGTTTGCTTGTTGTTCTGTAAAAAGAATGAGTCCAACAAGTATCATAATCACAACAAGTATGATTATACCCCAATAGTGATTCTTAATTATTCGCACAGACATTAGTTCCTATTATTTTACTATCTAACGGTAAAACGTTATTTAATAGAATCATGGTGTTTTTAGGCCAGTAACACACCACATACATTATTACTAAATAATAATGTATAAAAGTGAAATAGGCGATGATAGATGATGATTTAATATGAGTAATTAATGGTATTTTTACCTGAAATTCAATTGGTTAATTATAGTTTTTAAATTAAAAGGCGTTGGGTTTATAACGTAGTGAGCTGGCAATTCGATCCCAAATTTCGACCATTTCGGCATCACTGTATGTTGTTTCTTTATCATTGTTAAATAAAGTTATACTTAAAAATGGTTTAGCGAAAGAGGATGTACCTTGATTTACCTTCAAAAGAAAAGAATAATGAGAAAATCCTGACTCTTCGTTATTTTCTTCGTTATAAACTTTTTGTCTCCCATACATTAGCCATTCTTGAGCAGGGACTCCATTAGGTTTTATTTCACCTTTTTTAAACGTGTGCATATTATTTAACGCCATTGCTTTTTTTATTTCAAAAGATTTATTTAATAATATTTCATCTTGCGGCGTCTCATGATGATCCATGTTTATGGCTAAACTAAAATCACTATTTTCATATAAAAAATAAATATCTTCTTGTTGTTTACTATTATCATCTAAAATAAAACCATTAGGAATGCAAACCCCTTTCTCTGTGGGAACGACATGATCTAACCGCCCACTTAATCGTGAGATCAAAGATTGCATAGCAGCTAATTTAGCTGGTTTTTGGTTTGATTGAAATTCTGTTCCACCTCTAGCTAAAAAGCTAGCTTTTCTTTTTTCATATTTTTTATCAGAAAGATCTCGGATGTCAGTAGTAATTATAAACGCGATATGATTAACATACACATGAGCTTCTAATGTTCTATAAGCATCATTAGATCCAGACTGATTCGCATCGAAAATAACGCCTTTTCCATCTGGCAATTGTATAACCTCCTTCAGTACAGGTGTATTTTCTTTACTCGTTTTTCTTTCTATTAACTCCTTTTCTCGTAACTCAATTCGTTGCCGAAATGCAGGGGGATAAATAAATTTGCTCTCAATTTTAAAATCATCAATAAATATCTTATCCTGCAATTTATTATTAAATGATGCAGGAACATCAATAACATAACGACCAATACATTGAGGTTTCGTTTTATCAAACAGAGTTTCTATCACAATCTTTTCCTTGTCACTTAACGGAGCTGGAGCAACTTCACGAATGAGCCATAAAAATGAAATTATGAGCATAAACAAAATTATCATGAACGATGCTTGTAATTTAGTCAGCTGCACTGGCATCAACCTCTTGTACAATTTTAATTATTGATCTTAATGTAAATTTAATGGCATCACTAAATTCAGAATAAGCCGTATCATCTAATGCATAAGCATTTTGATGATCAACATTTGTCGCCAAGACACTTTTAATTGATGTATGTATTTTTATTTTATTGAGTGACTCAATGGGAACGGTGCTATCACCTTTGCCTAACGACGAAACTAACTCATAAACATTATCGTCATCTATTTTGTAATAATAATGCGGAACATCTCCTGTAGGAATAACATACATTTTACCATCTGATTGTTTTTCAAATCGAACATTTTTAACGGCCGGTAAACGTCGCAATGCATCCTCACTCAGTTGTATTTCTCGTTTATATGAAACTCGACTCCATGATAGATAATTATCGGATTCTTTTTCATTACCATAAAATACGTAAGTGTTAGGGTGATAAAAGCCTTTTTCCTGATGCTCCATAAAAGGTCTAACCGAACCTTCCATTAATTTATCATATTCATCCCAATTACTCGTGACCTTCGCATTATCGGAATCAATAATGTCAGATTGATACAATTTCCACCACACATCATTACGTAAGTAAATTTCGTCAAAAGGGTCTACTTTAGGATATGCACTCTCACCATCAATTTTTAACCATCCTGATGGGTATGACGGATACGGCAGTAATTGTAATGGAGCTGGTGCTCTAGCTAAAACAGGCATTAATTTTTCTGCGTTTCCTCCTAGAACTTGCCCTGGAATATCTTCTTTACCCGCTCCGGTTTTCATTCGGCGATAAGCTGCAGGAGACCCCAAATCAGGGATAACCCCGTGAACAACGCCTAAAACCTTATCTTGACAACCTTTAAATTCAACCCCTTCAGGGGGGCTCATTGCGTAACGAGCGACTAATCCCCCCATAGAATGCGTGACTAAAATGACTTTTTCTACTGCTAAACCATACCCATGCTTATTTTTGTAGATATCTAAAACATCATCAATATATTTAGTCAGTTCTTCAGCGGATATAACATTATCCTTCAGCCAATTATAGCCAAAAACATGAACAGAAAAGAGGAAGCGTTTAAAGTGCGTTAGCTCAGGATCGGTTAGCGGAGAGTCATGAGTATCCCCTAATTTTCGGTTAACTAAGTTAGCTAATACACCTGAACGTTTGAATTGTTTTAGTTTAGCGTCAGAATACATACGATAAACATCAGTCTGCCAATCATCCAACAAAGCATATTGAAAAAATTCTAAAAATTTTCCATAACTTAAATATAACGCTTCACCCCAATGCCGCTCCTGTCTAGTAGGGAGTAGATTTCCATTATCAGGGAAGAGAGAATGAACTCGAGAGCTAATACTTGTTTTCCTGTTTTCAACAGTAGTAGTGTCTGGGTTTAAAGTTTTTCTACGTTCATGACCGTCTTTAGGAACAAACCAAAGAGTATCAGCCCCCTTAATCGATTCCGCTTTCCAAGAATCTTCACCAACACTACTTTTAAGATTTGTTCCCATGACCCCAGGGATAAAAATAATAGGTATTACTTTTGTTGGCGGTACGATACATTTCGCTTCAGCATTGAGGGATTTATGTTGACGTTGGATATCAACCCAACTGCATTTCCCATTTTCATCCCATTGAGGTAAATGATATGAAGTGTGCTGGCACTCGCCAATTTTTGCTGCATGATCTGATTTATCGGCCATATAATCTCCTTAAAATGGAATCGCTGCATCCATTGCTGACAAACTATTTCTTGTCGTTAAATTCAATGTTCAATTTATCGAGACCTAATCCTTTTTGCTCAGATACGTTTCCTAATGTGTCACTAGTGCTAGAACTTTTAGTACCGTCAGCAATAATGCCAACAGGATGTGATAAATCAATTTGTGCTTCTTTGTCATAACTCACAAACTGAGGCTTAACTGCAAACTCAGAGCTTTCCCAAGATTGCATTGCAGTATTAATACTTTGCCCACCAAATTTTTGCCAGACAGCCCCACGCTCGATGATTTTATCGGGTGCGGCACATTCAACAGAACCATCCGCAATACGGATATAACCTCCACCACTAGTTAAAATGATTTCTTTTTTAGCCTTGATAATGACTTTGCCATCATGACTGCTGATGCTTAAATCTTTTAATGCATCTAATGACATTTCGTCGTGCTGAGCTTCTATGGAAATTTTACCTTGGTTAGCAAAGATTTTTATGCCTAATTTTTGAGCGAACAAGCTAATAATTTCACCTGCCGCAACTGTGAATTTTTTTGCAATACTAAAATCGGCACTTTTCTGTGCGGTTGCAATAATGTTTTCACCCGATGAAAGTTGAATACTTTTAGGTGAGGTATGTGCGATACCTTCTGGAGAAGAAACAAGCAACGCAGATTGTTTAAGTTCGTGAAGAGTGTCAGAGAGCAGAATTTTTTGAGTTTGTAAATCAGCCAGCTCAGCTTTTGCGATCTTCGCTGCTTCTTTAAGAGATTCAGTCAGCTGCTGGGCTTGTTTTAACTGGGCAACAGCCTCTTCCATCGCCAACACATCACCACCAGCTTTATCCTGCTTATCGGTGGTAATAAACAGCCCTTTACCCGCGCGAATTGCGCCCCAGCTATCTGTACGTAACTCAAAACCATCACCGCGTTGTTCGCGCTCGGCGTTGACCAAATGCCCCAAGTTTAACTGGGTTTTTCCGCCATACTCGGTGCTGAGCTTAATATGCTCTTGCCCGCGTTTATCTTCCATGCGCAGTTTGTTATTCGCAGGCGTGCGGATCACATTACGGGTGTTATTTTTATCCGTCACGTGGTCGGGGTGGCGGGAATCATGTAGTGCGTGGGCGATGTAAGGGCGGTCTGGATCACCCTCATGGAAGGCGATAGCGACCTCAGTCCCTTGAATCAGTGGGAAATGCATCCCATAAGTATCTCCGGCGTAAGGTTTCGCCAAACGCACGGGCATACTTTCATAGCCCTTGGTTTTATCATCGCGATCTGCGTCGAATTTTACCCAATAAAAGCCATGTTCATTTTGGTGGGCATAAATGTCGTGGTCTTTTGCGCTGGTGATGCGCGCCATTAATGTTCCAGCAATGACAGGGCGTGGTTTTAGAGCAGGGCGCCAACACAGTGATTCCGTGTAAGGCACGGCGTCAAAGCGAACAGTCAGCGCTTTATCTCGGCTGGCGGTAAAGCGTAGGCGAGTAATTAAAACGGGTGATTTGAATACGCTGGGTAACGTCGAACTGAGCGGGTTATCTTGAATGCTTAATACTAATAATGGCGTCAGGTCTGCTGCGCTACTTTCTCCGCGTAGTAAAGTCTGGCGAGCTAAAAAGCGTTCGTGGTCGAGTCTTGCCCAGAAGTTAGCGGTTTCGGTTTCAGGGCGAATTTTGTCCCCTCGGGTCAGGTGGCGACCTTTATAGTGGTAAACATCGCCGTAGTTGATTTTTTCGCCATCACCGCGAGTCATGTCCGCGACGGCGGAAATCAACGTATCTTCCGCCAGTCGGTGGTTATAGTCTTTGGCAAAGACAGTACTTTCAACCACTTGATGGCGCAAAGATAATCCCCAAACACTGTCAACATGGTTATCGCTCAGCCCAGATGGGCTATTTAATGGTAGCGTTTTGTCATACACATAGCCGCGTTGGCTGTCCGTAAAGTGGAGCACCTCGGTTTGGGTATCATCTTGTAAACCAAAGCGGTAAAAAATACCCACTTCACTGAGTAAACGCTCGATAAATTGGCGGTCACTTTCGTTAATTTGGTTGATTTGTTCGCGTTTTGGGTACTCTTTTTCGAGATGAAATTCGAATTCCCAGCCTTTGAAATTATGTTCGCGCAGGATCTGTTCAACCACATCAGGGATGGATTGGTTGATAAAGAAACGGTGGCTGCGAATTTGATGGCGGAGTAGAGCAAAAAAAGGCTCGATAACTAACTGGTAGCGAGCTTCATCCGCAGAGCCAGAGAGACGACGGAAATCCGTCACTACGCCATGAACGCGCTTGGCAACGCTCGGCTGAGTGGCGAGCCCCATTAGGTTATTTATCGGCGCGGAAAAGGTCAGGCTGGCATTACGGCGCAATAATTGTTGCGCAGAAAGATCTTGGGCAGAACAGGTAAACGTAATTTGATAGCGATAGGTATCGCTAGCGGCTTCACGACCCGTAAAATGTTCAACGTCCAGTAAATCTGAGCAGCCTTGGACTTCTAGGCGATAGCGGTTTTGACCTTGAAGTAGGTTTTTGGCTGTATCGAGTAGGCTCATGGATTTGTCTCCTCAATATCACTGAAACTCAGGATGATCCCGTCTTCTTCGCTATACCCCAACGTCAGGCTTTGTGCTTGCTGGTGGTTGGCTTGGCGCATGAGTAATTGTTGGCTAAGTACTGGCAAAATTTGTTGGTTAAGCAGGCTGTCTATATTGCGGGCGCCGGTGTCAGGTAATAAACAGGCGCTCACGAGCGTGTCATACAGCGCTTCTTCGATAATGCCTTCAAGCTTGTAGTGGGTGTAAAGACGCTTAATGACGCTGCCCAGTTTCATTTCAACAATTTGGCGCAGAGCGGCTGGGCCTAATGGGCGATAAATTAAGGTTTGGAAGCGTGCGAGTAAGGCGGGTTGGAAGTGGTCGCGCAAAGTTGGGCGCAGCAGTTCTTGCAGCTCGCCGTCGGTAGACTCAGGGAACTCTTCGAGTTGCTGCATAAGCAAGTCGCTGCCCAAGTTGGCTGTCATTAAGATAACGGTATTGCGAAAATCAATTTCACGGCCTTCGCCATCGCGCATAAATCCACGGTCGAAAACTTGATAAAACAGGTTGAGCACATCGCGGTGGGCTTTTTCCACTTCATCGAGTAACACGACGCTGTAAGGGCGCTTGCGAACGGCTTCCGTTAAAATCCCGCCTTGACCATAACCCACATAACCTGGAGGCGAGCCTTTTAATTGGCTGACAGTGTGGGCTTCTTGATACTCTGACATGTTGATGGTAATTAAGGATTTTTCGCCACCAAACAGGACATCAGCCAAGGCGAGTGCGGTTTCAGTTTTACCAATTCCGCTTGGCCCCACTAATAAAAATACCCCTTGAGGACCATTTTCTGAGGCAAGACCTGTGCGAGCAGCACGTAATCGTTGTCCAAGCCCCAGTAATGGGTTTTCTTGACCCACAACGCGTTTACCTAGCGAGTCTTCTAATTCAAGCAGTTCGGTTTGTTCGTCTTTTAAGAGGCTGGATAATGGCACACCCGTCCAGTCGGCGATGACAGTGGCAACGGTTCTGATATCCACATCGGGGGTGATCAGCGGCTCATTTTGTTGAACGAGTTCTAACTGTGATTGGATATCGCTGACATCTTGGGATTGACGGCGCTGTTCTAAGAGCTCGCTGATAAGGTTTTTTTCTTGCTCAAAACGCTGTTCTAACTCAGCAAGCTGTATCGCTATTTGGGCATCTTGAGTGACTAATTCGCTCAGTAGGGATTGGTTGGTGGTGTTGCCAATCGCCAAATCATCAAGGATCGCTTGCTGTTCAAGTTCTAATGCATTGCGCTTGGCCTTTAAACGCGTCAATTCTTCAGGGAGTGTATCGAGGCTCATGCGGATACGGGCGCTGGCGGTATCGAGTAAATCCACGGCTTTATCGGGGAGTTGGCGACCGGTTAAGTAACGGCGGGATAAGGTAACAGCGGCTTTGACCGCATCATCGGTAATGTGAACACCATGATATTTGGCGTAGCGCGGTTTTAGTCCACGAAGCATTAAACAGGCTTTTTCGTCATCAGGTTCATCGACTTTGACGACTTGGAAACGACGTTCTAAAGCGGCGTCACGCTCGAAATATTGTTTATATTCAGACCAAGTGGTGGCGGCAATCGTGCGTAACTCACCACGAGCAAGGGCGGGTTTGAGTAAGTTAGCGGCATCAGCGCCACCGGCTTGGTTGCCTGCGCCAATGATGGTATGGGCTTCATCGATAAACAGTAAAATCGGAGTAGGAGAATGTTGTACAGCTTCAATCACGTTTTTTAGACGCTGTTCAAATTCGCCTTTGACGCCAGCCCCCGCTTGCAGTAGACCTAAATCTAATGTACGTAATGATGTGGTTTGCAGACTGACAGGAACATTACCTTCAACGATACGTAGGGCTAAGCCTTCCACTAACGCGGTTTTTCCAACACCCGGTTCGCCCACGAGGATTGGGTTGTTTTTGCGACGGCGAGACAGAATATCCACCATTTGACGGATTTCGTCATCACGTCCAAAGACTGGGTCAATCGCGCCTTCGCGTGCTTTTTCGGTCACATCCACCGTAAATTTATTCAGCACGGCCAGTAAGGCTTCATTCAGTGTGTTTCCGATGACATTCGGTGCAGGAGCTTCATTTGTTGATTGCGTTTCAAGTGGCGCTTCTGCCGGCAAAGATTGATTATGCGCCGCAAGTTGCTGAACTTCAGGGCGCTCATCGGATTGCGCATCCAGCATCGGTCTTAAGCGTTGTAATTGTGTGATGCTTAAGGTCATTAATGGCCAAAGGGCGTCGTTCGGAACTAAAGAGGGTTGCTTCACCATCGCTGCAAGAATATGGACGCTGCGAATGTGCTCGATATCTTCATCCAATGAGGCTATCACCCATGCGTTTTGAATTAAGTTTAGGAGTGATTTCGAGAGGGAGGGGCGGCTATGGATAGAGCGGGGTAGGCTGTCGATTTCTGTTAGCAGGCTTTGCCAAAGTGCGGAAATATCCCACTCATAGCGGCGCGCTAACACAGTGATATCACTTTCTCCTAGCTCAAGCAGCTTGAGTAACCAATGTTCGATGGTAACCTCAGCATGGGCGCGTGTTTGGCACAAGGAAGCTGCTGCCTCTAGTGCATTTGCACAGAAAGGGTTTAGGCGACGCAATAACATAACTGAAGAATTTTCCATGTTCTCTCCCTAGATAATCTGGTGGATATCAATGTGTTTAGGCACGCTACCGCCCCTAACCGTTAACCGAGGTTCATAAGGTGATATTCGCGATGGGAATGCGCGGTTGAAAGCGCGTATTGCTTGTTTAATGGCAAAATGTGTTGTGTGTGAGTGATGTTGCGCAAGGGGCGCAAGAAAAAAGCAGACGCCGAAACGCCTGCTTGTCTTAATTAAGCGGTAGCACGCTCATTCCAAGAATCGGAATGGATGATGTTGCCGTCTTTGTATGTCCAAGTGATTTTTTCATAGCGCAGCTCAATCTCTTCGAGATGGTTGTGCTTCTCTTTACCTGGATCTTTGATGTCGTGCATTTTTGGAGCGACTTTCACGACTTTGACGTTTTCAAGTTTGGTGTTGAAATATTCGACTTCTTGTCCTGCGTCATCAATGCGATACCATTTGAATTCCGCTTCTTTCAAGGTTTGACCCGTGGTCACAGCCTTGTAAAGGTAAGGGCTTGAAGCATCAATTTCTTTAACGAAAATGAATGGCGTATGGATACGAGTACCTGTTAATTTACCGGTATTGTTATCCGTTGGGATGTACAGGTTATGGTCTTGAGCAACCACTTCGATGCTGCCTTCACGGTCTTGTACGTCGACAGAACCTTTAATTTCAGCACCGCCATCATCTTTCAGCCATAAATAAACTGGAATAGCCATAACTACTTCTCCTTTCGTGTGGAATGTGTACCACCATCCATCGATGGTACGGTGTTGACGCCTAATATCTGACAAGCTTCAGCTTGCGGTATCAGGCGAATTTCTACGCGGCGATTGCGAGCACGTCCGTCAGCGGTGTTGTTGTCGGCAACGGGGTTATTTTGCCCGTAACCTTGCACAGCAAAGCAGGTTGGCGAGATATCGCTGGTTTGGATCATCCAATCACGGACAGACTCTGCGCGTTTTAAAGACAGTTTTTGGTTTTGCTCTGGATTCCCGGTGTTATCGGTATAGCCAGAAACCATAATTAACCAGCCGGGTTTGGCTTTGATATTGAGTAGCGCATCAACTAACACTTTGGTCGCGCCCGTTTTGAGTGTGTATTGTCCAACATCGAATAAGGACAAGCTGTCCAAAGTGACGATTTGAGGTGGTGCAGTCGGCGCTTCAGGAGGGATTTCAGGTTGAGAAGGCGCCCAACTCCCTAGCAGAGTATGTAAGTAAGGCAATATTCGATTACCTTGATATAACGCTAAAGAGTAAGCGCTTGGGATCCCTTCACGCTCCCAGCGTGCAAGCTCAGCAGCATCATCTTGTAGCTGCTGATAAGCGGTCAATTTGGGTGCGAGTGGAACTTCTGAAAGCTGAGAGAAACGAGCAATATCTTCACCAATATGGCGAATGAGTTGCTGGTTGTGGTGGTAGCTACCGACTAAAGCACCCATGAAGAAAACCCCAAAAATGACGCCAATTGCACCGAGGCTTTTTTCTGTTCGGCTTAAGTTAATATCATGATGTAAGCGGCGTAGCATGACATCCGGCAAAGGGAGTAAATCCGTTTTTTGCGCTGAGGAAAGCAATGGCAATGTGGTTTTTTCTTGGATGAATTGCTGCCATAAATTGTTCGGCTGGCTAGTGATATTAATCCACTGAATGGCCCATGCGGAAGGGATTTGCTTCGGTGCTCCAGCTTGAGGTAGGGTAAATTGAGGAACTAAAACTTGGTTTAGCCAGCTTTGTAAGGTATCTAGCCATAGAGAAAATTGCAGGCTTTGTTCTGACTGTCCGAAATGCGCAGGTAGCCACACGGAGTAAGGGACTGACATCGCACCTTCTTGCTCCACCTGAAATTCAGTTTGGTGGCTGAGTAACGTCATCCAAGGTGTATGTTCATCATCAACATGCATAGCGGTATCAGCATGATGAGGTTTAGAAAGGTATACCGTTACCCAAAATGGCAATTTAGCACCGATTTTTTGACGACCTTCCCCAATAGCTCGACGCCAGTTGAGTAGCGCTTGTGTCAGGGTTTCTTGTTGGGTCAGTTGCTCGGGTAATACAACGTAAAGCAAGGATAAGTGCCCAGATAGTGAAGGGGCATATTCCACCAATGCGGCAATCAGTTTAACGAGCTCAGTGGGCGCGGATACGCGAATATACCAACCTTGATTTGTTTCTCTGTGTAATTGGTCATCAAGGAATAGTGCTTGAGATTGACCACAGACTAAAATGACAGGCCCCTGATAATTATCAGTAGGAAATGCACCCGTATATTCATGTTCAGTGGATAGCACTTGGCGTCGTTGTTTATATTGCCAAAACAACATTCCCCCCGTCAGTACTAAGACGAAGACGGAAACAAAAATGGTGACACTTTGCCCTAGAGACCAAAATCCCCAGAGTAGCCACAAGAAAAGCCCCGTAGCAAAAAGCGTCAGACACTGTTTGATTGGATTTTGCATGCCTATCCTTGTGTCATCCACTGTTGTAGTAAATGTTCTAACGAAGCACTGAACCCCCACCACATGGCGGCGAGTATGAGGATGCCGCCTATCCAACCAAACCAGTAAAGTCTGCGACGGCTAAACCGTAATTTAGGTTTTACGACGAGAGGTAATTCTGACGTGATCAGATAATCTGGAAGCTGAACATTGAGTTGAGCGACGATACGTTCACGTTCTGGCGCCTCTTTTTGGCGAAACTTACCGACAAACCCGAGGGTAAGCACGCGATGAAAACAGAGCAAAACGTCAGGATTCGGGGCGGTTTCGTTTAAAATGCTGCGTAGACGATCCCAAAGTTTGTCTCCCGCTTCTAATGTATTGAAGTAACGTGCTTGCAAAGGAGACTGGATCCATGTGTTGTAGCCATCATCTTGGTGCTGGCGATTCATCACAGATTCATCAATCAGGGCACATTGTGCGTATTGCATATGCTCAATGGCGGATTCAGGGTAGCCATGTTCGAGCAGTTTTTGACGTGTTTCATCAATGAGTTGGCAAACGCGACGATAAAAACTATCCCCTTGAGTGATGGCGGTGCCTTGATGTAACTGACAAACCATCAGCCAAGTTTGGGCGAAGATCATGTCGATAGTATGGTGCGATGTTGTATTGTTCATGAGCGAAGTACCGCAAACAGCTCTAATTGAATGTCACCTAACGTGCTTGGAACATAGAATGCACATTGCCCAGAAGAGAGCATGGCTTGACCCGCAGGTGTTTCAATATCTAGCGCAAAGTATTGATTTTCTAGGCGAAGAGGGACCGCCGTTGGGACATGGCTGAGCGGTTTCAATGGAATACCATTGAGTGCCACATTAACGACGTCAGCCACATCATCACTACTGCCCGCTTTGCAAAGGAGTGGAAATTGAGCGATCAATAAGTGAGCAGGCAATGATGAGCGAACCGATAAGTAAAAATCGGCTTCTTCACGTAATCGACCGTCATGGAGTTGACCTTTCCAGAATGGACCTTCTTTCGCCAATTCAATGCTAATCACGCGAGAAGGCAAACTGGCTTCAAGCAGTGTATTTAACAAGGCAAAAAGAGGTGGGAAAACGAGCTCTGGCTGCTCATGTTTGTATAGCGGGATGTCTTCCAGCTTACTTTCTAAAGAAAAAGTTAATAAGCTGCCGGCTAAACGAGCTAGCTCTCGATAGAGCAATTCAGGATGACGATGCAACGCTGTGCTGAGCTCATTGAGGACTGGTTCGGCACTATTGAGTGAATTCAATAACAAAAACAGTGAGACATCAGCGACCACAAAGTCGGCCATTTTTTCATTACTTTCACGACGTAGTGCCATTAAACGACGGCGCTTAGCCACTAAACGGTGCATAAACTCAGAAAGTAATGTTCGTAATTCAGCACTTCCTTGGCAGGAAAGTAAGGGAGGAATGAAGTGGCTATCAAATTCCCACATCCCTTGAGCGTTGCGAATAAGACGTGCAACAGGGCAGGTCATATAGGCTTCATTCTCATCATGAGCAAAACGCAGTGTTGCCACGTGACGTAGCACGGCAATATCTGTTTGTTCATGCCCTAATAAGTCTTGGACTTTAACCCATTCTTGGCTAAATCGACGTGGGCGATCGGTTCCTGTTTCGGGAACTAAGTTTCCGCCATTGGCTAACATTAAAGGCAGCGCCAGAACGATATCCAATGACTGACGATCCGCATAATCATTGAGGGACAATACCGGAGGAAGGGCATCCGCTAAGGTCGTGTCAATCAGTGTGCCGTCGTGAAAGCGCACCACGATTTTTTGGGCGCTTACGCGAGAGAGCGTTAATGCACTGACATCAAACTCGGTATTAATGACGCCCCATGTGGAGGCGATACCCATTTGTGCGACGACTTCAGCAACATGACCGTCCCAACGGGCTTGCTGTTGAAATTGCTGAGGGGCCAAAAAGGCCCCGTCTGTCCATAGGGGACGGTAGATTTTCATCCTGAATGACCTTTAATAACCGTTAGGCTTTAGCTTTAGGCATTTGAGAAACTAGCGATAAATCAACATCCATACCTTCGACTTGGAAGTGTGGAACCGCGTACAGTTTCACACGGAAGAAGCCCGGGTTATCTTCAATATCCTCTACAACCACTTTTGCATCACGTAGTGGGTGAGAAGCTTGTAAATCATCACCTGGATCGGTCATTTCAGTGACTAAGCCACGAACCCAGTTGTTGAGTTCTAATTCAAGTAAGCGTCTGTCTTTGGTGGTACCAATGTTTTCGCGTTGAATAAGCTTCAAGTAATGGGCGATACGAGACAGTAAGAAAATGTACGGTAAGCGGGCGTTGATACGGCTGTTCGCGGTGGCATCAGCGGTATCGTATAACGCCGGTTTTTGCGCCGAGTTAGCGGAGAAGAAGCAGGAATAATCACGGTTTTTGTAGTAAGACAGCGGAATAAATCCAAGATTAGCGAACTCAAATTCACGGGTCTCAGGGATCATCACTTCGGATGGAATTTTTACCTGGCTACCCGTACCTAAATCAAACAGGTGGATTGGGAGATCTTTAACGGCACCGCCGGCTTGAGGTCCACGAATTTGTACGCACCAACCGTTGTTGATAAAACTTTTTACCATGTTGGCAGCAAAAGCAAAGGTGGCGTTGGTCCACAGGTATTTCTCGTGATCAGGACCTTTAACTTCTTCAACGTAGTTGAAGCTACGAACAGGCACGGTATCTGGTCCGTATGGTAGACGACCTAGCACGCGAGGCATCGTTAAGCCGATATATCGAGCATCATCAGAGTCACGGAATGATTTCCACTTGATGTACTCGGCGCGGTCAAAATAGTTGCCAATATCTTTGATTGCTGCGACTTCTTCCATCGTCTCTTTGCCGAAGAATTTTGGTCCCACAGAACCAATAAATGGCATATGTGCGGATGCTGAGACTTTGGAGATACTACGCAGTAAGGCGATATCTTGCGGGCTACGGTCAAATTCATAGTTGGAAATCATGGCTGCGATAGGTTCGCCACCTGGGGTGTCATATTCAGCAATGTAGGTATGGTGATAAAGACCACTTTGAATGATCTCAGGGCTATCTTCGAAATCTTGACGTAAATCGTCTTTAGCGATATCTAACAGCTCAATTTTAACGTTTTGACGGAAATCAGTGCGGTCAACGAGGAATTTCAGGCCACGCCAAGTGGATTCAACTTGTTGGAAGTCTTGGTGGTGCATGACTTCATCCAGTTGTTGACTGATTTGTTTATCAAGTTCAGCGATATGATGGTCGAGTA
This sequence comes from Providencia sp. wls1922, assembly GCF_009706505.1. Taxonomy (NCBI): domain Bacteria; kingdom Pseudomonadati; phylum Pseudomonadota; class Gammaproteobacteria; order Enterobacterales; family Morganellaceae; genus Providencia; species Providencia sp. wls1922. Next base: position 121,282 of record NZ_WLUG01000092.1, read on the forward strand.
GGTTTCGGTCTAAACGCTCGACTTTTTGACCTGATGATTTTAAACGATCTAGGAAGACTTGAACGGCGACAGTGACACGCTCATCAGCCGTTGCGTCTGCCAAGGCAGCATTGTCTTGGAATGCGTTAATATCACTGATTGATGCGACTGGCGTTAAATTGATTTTTTCGAACAAAGAAGCGTAAACACCTTGGTTTGAGGTGTCATCCAGCACAGTTGTTGCGCCTTGAGTTGATTCAGTTTTTACAGACATCAGCATAATCCTTTAATAATCCAAATTAATCTTTCTTCGGCGCTAGCTGTGCTAGTTCTTCACGAAGTTCATCACTGAGTTCTGGATCCTTAAGAATATTTTCCAGTTCACGGCGGAACGTTGCGTTATCGAGGAGATTAGATTTCAGGTCACGCAGCAGATTGCGCATTGCTAACATTGCGCGCAGTTGAGGAATTTGGCGGGCAACTTGCTCAGGCTCAAAATCTTTCATGTTTTTGAAAGAGAGGTTGATGCTTTCTTCACTTCCATCACCGGCAAGGGTATTTTTCACCGTGAGGTTAATGGTCGGCGCAAATTCAGTGAGTACACTGTTAAAGTTATTTTTATTGATATTAACTTTTTCGCGCTCAGATAATGCTCGATTATCTTGTCCATTGCTGTAATCACCAACAGCTAATAATTTAAGTGGTAATTCCACTTTTTTCTGCGCACCACCCGTGTGCAAGTCTAATTTGATATTAACCCGAGCCTTCGGTACTTCATTTTGGAAGCTATCTGACATTTTAGGAGTCCTTTAGTGGTATTACTCGCTTTAAATATGAATTATTGGTAAATGAAATATATTCTTTAACTTTAATTTAGCTTAAATCAGTTTGCTATTTTATATAGTTTTAAGATGGATAGATCAAGGTTTCTAATGGATTTGATTTTATGCTTGAGTGCGATACAACGTATTTTTACGTATGCAAACCTATTTAATTAATTAAAAATCATTTAAAATCAATGTGAATTTAAAGTCACAATAAATGTGAGTAGATAATTGGCAGGAAATTTAAATAGTGAAAATAGAGATTATTCTTAAGAAAAACAGAATATATAAATATTTTTACTCATAAAGGGGGTGGTAACAGGTGATAATATAGACAAAATACTATTCGTGGAGTTATTTCTAATTTTTAATATAAATCGTTAATTAAAGCTAAAAATAAAGTGTAAAAAAATGTGTAGTGAATATAAATGCTTCGCAAAATTTAAAATAAAGCATAACGGATGATTATGCTAAATTAATTTAGTTTACTAAGATTTATTCTGGATTATTTAAAAAATAATTTTGTTGAGTGAGGTATTGCACAAACTTTAGATAGTTTTCGTGTGAATCAAACGCTCGTTTTGGGAAAATAAAGGCGCTAGTTCTATCAATAAATAGATAATGCGTGTCTCCATTTTGTTTTATAAAACCCATTGAATTCCAATTGTAGTGCCATAATCCATAGGTACTCTCAATGTGTAATCCATTCTCATCTGCCGTGAATGTTTTTGTGCAGAAAGTCGAGCTATCCGCATCAGGAATCGCTTTGTTCAATGTTTTAAACAAACGTATTGCAAAGATGGCATAAAGTAATATCGCCATCAGAACAGAGACAACAAATTGCCCTAGATTAAGCTCGATATCAAAATGTTGGAGTAAGGTGAATACCCCTCCCATGATGGCAAAGAAAGCCAAATAGAGCAGGGTATAAGTGAGCAAGCTGCGGTTTTTGGGTAAAAAGTAGTTGTTTTTATGGCAGTAGCGGCTAAAGGCGATAAATTCTTGGCGTGATAACGCAACCGTGACGGATAGCGACATGCTGTATAACTCAATAAAAGGTTAAAAGAATAGTGGCTATTATCCCGATAGCGATGCAATTTGGCTATCAGATAATGGTTAAAGAAAGGGAAGTATTGAATAACAAAAAGCCAACCGAAAAGGCTGGCTTGAGTGAGAATTTGGTCGGCACGAGAGGATTTGAACCTCCGACCCCGGACACCCCATGACCGTGCGCTACCAAGCTGCGCTACGTGCCGATTAACGAATTGTATGCCTTTAAAGCAAGGCTTTAGGTAAAAATATACTACTCAAAACATTGGCGAAATCAAGAGCAAATTCATATGACTGATTGAAATTTAAGCGCTAATTTTCATTGAAGCGTTTAAGTTCAGTAAAGATTTTCAGTAGCTCAGCAAGGTCTGGTTTGTCGTCAGTTTGCTCGTTACCTTGTGGGTCATAGATATTAAATTGTCCGTTATGATCCATATACATGGTAGCGCTGTTGGTGGTAATGACGACATCGCTTTTATCGCCGGTGATCACCCACGGATAAGTGCGCTGCGCACTGAAGAGATCTTCTCCTTGGCTGTAATCATCAGGCGGATTATTAACATGTAATACCCGCTGCATGAGGGTGGTCATTACATCTTGATGACTAGTCAGCTTATCAATTTGTTGTGCTGGAGTATTAGGCCAGTAGATAAATAACGGAACTTGCATACTGTCGCGGTTAAAGTGTTTTTTATTCACCCAGTCAGTATCTTGCGAACCGTTACTGTTGTAGTTTGCCGTGATCACCACAATAGTATTATTCAGCTTGTTCTGGCTCTTCAACGTCTCAATGACTTGACTGATTTGGTTATCCGTTTGATTACTTCCCGGCGTTCCCTTGATATTTAAGAATGAGAACCAAGGAGAGCCATGTTTCACGTTATCTAGCCATAAATTCCACTGTGCAATAGTTTGTTTGTCATTGTCCGCTGCTTTTGTCGGCAAGGAGTAGTCAGACAAAATCGCTTGTCGGAATAATGGTGAGCTAAATCCATCAGTGGAGAATAAACCAAACTGATAGCCTTGATGCTGTAAAGCTTCAATCAGTACAGAAGGGTGGCGACCATTGAGAATGTTATCAATATAACTTGATGAGATACCGTAGAACAGCCCAAATAGGGCGGTGTCATTGCGCAACCCAGAAGTATAGTGATTGGTAAATTGGGAGCTGATATTTTTGAACTCTTTCAATGAGTTCATTTGGTTTTGCTGAGAAACATTACCTAAATCATCAACAACCAATAACAGTAAATTGTAACCCGTACCTTGGTCTTGGTAGCTAAGCGGCTTCAATGGATACTGAAGTTTCAGTGCAGTTGGGCTACCTTGCTGGAATACACGATTTTGATGTGCAGTTAGGTCGAGTAGACCATATTTATCAAGTAGCTTACGCGCTGTCATTGGTTGAGACAGCGGGTAATTATAGCGTTGCATCGTGATTGGGCGATAAAAATTGGCATCCGCCCACGCATACATTAAATGTGACATCACAAATGTTGCGATGAATAGACCTGCCAGCGGGCGCCCAAATGTTTGTCGGCTTAAGCTGCGTAGTTTTTGCCAGCTCCAGGTCGCAAATAGCATCTCAACCAGAAAAATAATGGGGATGCTGATGAACATCAATTGCCATTCGCGCGCCATTTCACCCTTGGCAGGGTTAATGACTAAATCCCATACCTGCGGGGTAAGGTGAAGACCAAATTGGCTAAAGACGCGAATATCAAAGAGTAATAAGGTAAGTCCCGCGGTGGCTAGCGCCACACAGATAACCCTCAACAATCGTTGGGACATAACGATAAAGGTCAGCGGAAAGATGATTAGCAAGTAAGTAGCGAACACCACAAAACTGAAATGACCCAACCAACTGACGAAGGCATAAGCGCGACCAGCGAAGGTATCTGGCCAGTCAAAAATAAACAGATAGCTGCTACTTAGCAAAAGACAAAGTAGTATATTAAAAAGTGCAAACCAATGCCCCCAACCAATCATGTTGGAGACTTTATCACGGTAGCGCTGATGGGTGACCATGCTGTTTATTTATCAACCAAATTAGTGTGATTTATCTTCTTGTACAGAAGAAAGTAATGCATTGGCAAAGGACTCTGCAATCATTTTACGCTGAGCAGGGGCGACAGACGTATTCAGCAGATTGGTAACCATGTTACCGAGTACCATTAATGATAGATCAACGGGAGTATGGTTTTTTTCTAACACACTAACAAGGTCAGACAGTAAACCTTCAACTTTTTCATCACTATAGCGAGATGATTGTGGCATAAATTATGGCATCCTAAATTAATGAAAGCTCCATATGATAGCCCATTGTGGGTGACTTTTCTTCTTTCTTTAAACAAATTTTCGTTTAATTGATAATAATGTTTATTTAGATCACCGAAGTGGATAATAGTTCGCCACAAAAGTAATAAAAAAATGGCGGTTAACGGTTTCAGTTGCAGACAAATACTAACAGTGTTTGAATACGCGACATTATTTCTGCTAGCGAAAGGAGCCAACAATGAGTCTGGAAATTACCCAGATAGCGTTACACCAGTTGATTAAACGAGATGAACAGACCTTAGAAGTCATGTTGCGTGATTCGTTATTGACGACAGACAATGTTGTGCAAGACATGATGGCAGAATTACATCGTGTATACAGTGCAAAAAGTAAGGCGTTTGGTGAGTTCAACGAAGAGAGTGAACTGGCTGAAGCGTTAACGTTACTGCGTAAGGGTGAAGAAGAGTTTTTAGGCTTTAGCCGTGCAATGACCGTACGTTTAAAAGATGAGCTGGCAAAATACCCGTTTGCTGAAGGCGGAATCGTTCTCTTCTGCCAATATCGTTACTTGGCAGTGGAATATCTCCTTATCGCTGTTCTGAATAGTTGCGACAGTATGTTTGTGACTGAGTCCCTCGATTTGGGTACGACTCACTATTTAGATATTCCTCATGCGGATATTGTAGCGCGTATTGATTTGACTGAATGGGAAACTAATCCTGAGTCGAAGCGTTATCTGACTTTCCTTAAAGGACGAGTGGGGCGTAAAGTATCTGATTTCTTTATGGACTTTTTAGCTGCGTCTGAAGGTTTGAATGCGAAGGTACAGAATAAAGGGTTAGTCCAAGCATTGGATGATTTTTGTGATAATGCGCAAATGGATAAAAACACTCGCCAAGCCTATCGCCAGCAAGTTCACAGCTATTGCAGTGAGCAACTGCAATCAGGCGAAGAGATTGAGCTGAAGGAACTCTCAAAAGAGTTACCAATGGTGGAAGATCAAAGCTTTGAAGATTTTACTCGCCAAAATGATTATCAACTGGAAGAGAGTTTTCCTGCTGATCGCGGTACGTTGAAGCAATTAACGAAATTTTCAGGCAGTGGTGGGGGTATTACGATTAGCTTTGACGCGATGTTAATGGGAGAACGTATTTTCTGGGATCCCGTGACGGACACATTGACTATCCGTGGTACACCGCCGAATCTGCGTGACCAGTTGCAACGTCGCGGTAATAAATAGTGAACGATGGATTTACTATCGAAATTTTTATGTTAGAAATCGTATGTTTGAAATAAATAACGCCGCAATTGCGGCGTTATTTACTCGGCGTCCCGAAAAAACTTTAAAGCTCGGCTATGGGCTTAATTAAGCGCGCAGGAAGTCAATGTGCGTCACTTTTGGCTTAAATGGGTGACGTTGAACAGCCTGAACTTTTACTTTAGTTTCTTTACCATCGATAACCAGAGTCAGAACTTCGTAAAATTCTGCTTTGCTTTCTTGGTTAATGATTTCATCGTGGTTCAGAGTAACAGAGATAGCTTCTTGGTTGCCACCGTAAACGATAGCTGGCAGTTGGTTAGCTCTGCGCAGGCGGCGGCTCGCACCCTTACCCTGCTCTTTACGTTCAATTGCATTGATAGTTAACATTACAATTTCTCTATAAAAGAAAAAATAAAAATCCTGCTACAGGCGACCCAGCAGCAGGTTCGAGATTTGGCCCTGTAACATCATTTCGCTAAGCGAGACATACAAAGGCGGGCGGCATTTTAACGAAAAAACGGTCAGCGGGCAATCATTAAGATCATTATCTTTCTGACTTGGCATGATTTATTCATCATTAATCGCGTCTTTTCTGCTTATCTTAACGATGCTGCAAGACGGAAACGCCCCTGATAATCAAAGATTTTCTCTCTAATCTCCCAGTAGTTTTCTTTTTTTCGCGCAACAATAAATTGTGGGTAACGTAATAAAGCTTGTTGTGAAATAATGTCGTTTGCATTATTCCAATGGAAAGGAACACCTGGGGCTCGATGATGTTCTCGCAAGAATCGGAATTCAAATGCGCGTTTTTGAGCTGGAGTGGTGAGTCGAAAGCGCTCAGACACCGACGTACCATCTTCATCATAGTAGGCAATTTTAAGCCATTCGCCTTTTGCATCCGAGCCTGACGTGAGTTCCATTCCCCCGCAGCGTAAGATTAGCGCATCTTTGAGTCGTAATGCGGCTTTAAGCATATCATCGGGGTCAGTAAGCACTTCTTGGCATTTATGGCAACGTCGTGCGGCAATGTCATTTTCAGCGCCACAATGGGGGCATTGCTTAAATCGAAAGCGGAACTCACATTGTTGTTTTCGTCCATGCTCATCTTCTTCCCACCCTTGGCAGCGACGCCCGTAGTGCTCGACAATTTGACCATCAGCGGTGCATTTCCCCCAAAAAACATTGGCAAACTGACACAGTGGACAGAAAATTTGGACTGGAACGCTGGTGGAGTTGGGTTTGCTGCTACCCACTTCGGGGCGAAAGAGGTCGTGAGGATTTCCGGCATAGTCCAGAATTAGGCACTGTTTTTTTCCTTCACTCAAACGTAAGCCACGTCCAACGATTTGCTGATATAAGCTGACAGACTCTGTCGGGCGTAAGATGGCAATTACGTCTACGTGTGGCGCATCAAAACCAGTGGTCAGTACTGAAACGTTGACAAGATAATGTAATTGCTTGTTTTTAAATTGCTGAATGATGCTTTGGCGCTCGAGGGATGGTGTATCCGCGGTGACTAATGCCGCAGTATCTTGAGGTAAATAACTGAGGATCTCTTTAGCATGTTCAACCGTAGCGGCAAAAATCATGCAACCTTGTAATGGCGTTGCATACTCAATAATCTGCGCCACAATTTTTGGTGTAATGCGCTGCTGTTTTTTGAGAGATAAATTGAGTTCTTGCTCATTAAAAATTCCCGATTGGTTAACCGATACCTGACTAAAATCATATTGTAGCACTGGCATATCTAAGCGTTCAGGGGGAACCAAAAATTGGTTTTTGATCATGTAATGCAGCGGTAATTCATAGATACAATCACGGAAAAAACAGTGTTCATCACCTTTAACCATTCCGTGGTAGTGGTATTGGTAAATCCACCCATGGCCAAGGCGATAGGGCGTCGCGGTCAAGCCCAAAATGCGTAGTGCAGAGTTATGCTTTTGTAAGCTTAGGATAATTTGTTGATACTGACTTTCTTCGTTTAAGCTGATGCGATGACATTCATCGATGATCACTAAGGAGAATTTGTCGTCAAAGTGTTCAAGGTTACGCGCTACCGATTGTACGCTCCCAAAGACCACTTTACTGTGGGATTCTTTGCGATTGAGACCTGCTGCGAATATATCTGCCTCTAGACCATAAGTCAGATATTTAGCGTGGTTTTGCTCAACTAACTCTTTGACATGCGCTAAAACTAATACGCGCCCACGAGCCAGCCTCGCTAATTCTGCGATCACTAAGCTTTTTCCTGCCCCTGTCGGAAGCACAATCACTGCTGGTGTAGTATGACGACGGAAATGCTGGATCGTCGCGTCAACGGCTTCTTGTTGGTAAGGGCGTAAAGTAAAACGGGATGAGGCTGCAGGCATATGAGTTAGTTTTTTCAAAAAAGTCAGATTATTAATGTTAAATTTAAGTTAAATCCGTTGCTAGGTCTAAATTTAAGCGTTCCCCTTGCTGCGCTATCACTTGTAACAGGTTATTGGTATAATAAATTATGTGATAGTAATCACAGCAATCCATCTTTCTATCTTATGACAGCGCGGTGCTATTGTACCTCTCGCTGACATTCCATCAAGTTAAGAGAATCTATGCGACTGGATAAATTTTTGTCCCAGCAACTTGGGATAAGCCGGAGTTTGGTGGCGCGTGAGCTACGTGCCGGTAATGTCATGGTTGACGATGAAGTTGTAAAATCAGGTTCAATGCAGGTGGGTCTTGATAATGAAGTTGCCTATGATGGCAATGTGTTAGTGCAAGTCACAGGACCTCGCTATTTTATGCTCAATAAGCCTGAAGGCTATGTTTGCTCTACTGATGACCCAACGCACCCAACAATTCTCTATTTTATTGATGAGCCCGTCGCCCAAAAACTGCATGCAGCAGGTCGCTTGGATATTGATACGACAGGGTTAGTGTTATTAACAGATGACGGGCAATGGTCTCACCGCATTACCTCGCCAAAACATCATTGTGAGAAAACCTACCGAGTTCAACTGAGTGAAGATATTACCGACGATGTCGCTATTCAATTTGAACAAGGCGTCATGTTAAATGGTGAGAAATCACTCACGAAACCTGCTCAATTGGAGATTATTTCTCCACGTGACGTCCGGCTGACAATCAGTGAAGGGCGCTATCATCAAGTTAAGCGGATGTTTGCGGCCGTCGGAAATCATGTGTGTGGTTTGCATCGTGAGCGAGTCGGGGAAATTCGTTTAGATGAGCAGCTAGAGCCGGGGGAATATCGTCCACTGACTGAAGCTGAGATTGAGAGTATTACGGTTCCCCGTTAATGATGTCATAGCAGGAGTTAATAAGTGCAACAACAGCGTTCATCCTATTTGGGGCTGATTTTAATTTTAGGTTTGCTATCAATGCTAATGCCATTAGCGATTGATATGTATTTACCGAGTTTCCCTGCAATGACAGGTTACTTTAATGTAGATGAAGGGCGCATTCAGATGACCCTAAACAGCTACATTTTTGGTTTTGCAATTGGTCAGCTTTTTTATGGTCCGATGGCGGACAGTCTAGGACGTAAACCCGTAATTTTAGGTGGGGTGATTGTCTTTGCATTAGCCTCGGCGGCTTGTGCAGTTGCGGAATCGATCGATACATTTATCTGGTTGCGTTTCCTTCATGGATTTGCGGCAGCCGCAGCCAGCGTCGTGATCAACGCATTAATGCGCGACATGTTTACTAAAGATGAATTCTCCAGAAGCATGTCTTTCGTCGTATTGGTGATGACAATTGCACCGTTGATGGCACCTATCATGGGCGGCGAAATGATGCGCTGGTTCTCATGGCATGCCATTTTCTGGAGTATTGCAATTGCGGCTGTTATCGCTGTGGTGCTAGTCAGTTTATTTATCCGAGAAACACTACCCGTTGAAAGGCGACAAAAATTCCATATCGGAACCACATTACGCCAATTTGCGACGTTATTCAGAGCCCGCCAAGTGTTGTTCTATATTTTGGCCAGCTCATTTTCGTTTTCCGGTATGTTTTCTTTCTTGAATGCGGGGTCATTTGTCTATATCGACCTTAACGGAGTATCGCCTCAACATTTTGGCTATTACTTTGGCATCAATATTGTCTTCTTATTTATTATGACGACGATTAACGGCAAATTTGTAAGGCAATTTGGCGCTGAGCGAATGTTGTATTTCGGGATTATTGTTCAGTTCGTTATGGGAATATGGTTATTAACGACGACAGCATTGGGTATGGATTTCTGGACATTAGTGATCGGCGTCGCGATTTATGTGAGTGGGATTGCAATGATCACCTCAAACTCGATGGCAGTGATCCTCGATAATTATCCTCATATTGCAGGAACAGTGTCTTCACTTGCCGGCACAATTCGTTTTTCTATTGGTGCATTGGTGGGGACTTTGTTATCAATGATTCCTGCTAAAAATGCATGGCCGATGGTAGGCTCGATGGTAGGTTGTGTGGCTCTCTCCATGTTATTTGTGCTTTTAGCGAAAAGAGCAAAATAACATCTCCAATAGAATCAGTTTCAAGGATGAAGCTGATAAACTCATTAGTTTCCCTCAATTATTTATATCATGCTGATTTATCTCACCAATATATTATTCATGATACCTATGGATTAACCTACCCAACACTTCGATAAAATCGATTAATTTCGTAATGAAATTAAAGTATTTATCAAAAAATGATCCATATCAATTAACTTAAATGGAATGTTTGTTAAATTTCTGTTTTCGATGAAAAGTGGAACTCATTTTTTAATAATCCGAAATAAGGCTATATGAGCTTAAAAAAGAGATAATTGTTAATACATTTGAATAATAATGTAAAAAATAAATTGATTTACTATGGTTTATTTTGATGGTTGTTCTCAAAATTTGTTTAATAATTAACTTTTTTGTCAAAAAAATTCGTATGCAATGATGTATGTCACAAAAATTTAACGACATGCTACTTTTTTAATGTTATATTTAAGTTCTTGCTTTTAACATTCATGTTACTTTTTGATTGAGTTAAAAGTTCGGTTTGAACGAGGATTTCTTTAAGACATATGTAGCTCTATTCACTCTCTAATATAGAGAGAGGTACAAGGAAGAGGGACGTTGTCTCTTGGGGGAGTTTCAGTATCTAAAAGAATCGATATTCATTGAGTGAAATGTAAATTAAATGGCGATTTGGCTAGTCAATTTACTTGGCAAAATGATGACATGTTTTAATAGGAAATTTTTGTGGAAAAATTAGGTCTTTCGGTGGTGCACAGGCTACCGCAAAGCTACCGCTGGTTATCGGGAAAAATAGGGACTGATGTTGAAGTTGTACCTATGAATGATATGAATAGCGATAAGCTAGTGGGGCTAAAATTGCTGAGCCACGACTGTGCAACAGATTGTATTGCAATGAAGCATTTATCTGAATCGTTATCGGAAATGCAGATCGATAACGCCATTTTAGAATGGCAAAAAGAGATGTGTTTATTTATCCGAGCGAGTGATGAGCTAACCGCAATGTGCCGTTTAAAAGCATCCGGTGTTGCTATCGCAGAAATGGCTTCTGGTTTCTATTGTGCTTAATGGCTTCTGGTTTCTATTGTGCTTAATGGCATTGAAACTATTTAATCTTAAGGTCGTCTTTATGATATTCGGCCCAATAAAAAAGCTTCCGGTTTAGAGCCTGGAAGCTTTTTTATTGGCAAGGTATCTATATGTTACTGCATTAATGTTTCTGGGTTCTATGAACCATTAACCACACGGCGGCTTGCGTAATAACGCTTGCTCCAATAATCGTTAGTCATTTCAGAAACAATAACGCCATTGCTTGTAGAGGCGTGAACAAACTTATTGTCCCCGATATAAATCCCTACATGCTTCATCGTGCGACCTGTTTTAAACAGAACTAAGTCACCCGCTCTTAAATTATTGCGTTTTACACTTTTACCTGAAGACTCTTGTTCAGAGGTAGTACGTGGTAATTGCACGCCAAATTGTTCGAGGAAAGTACGTTGTACGAAGCTAGAACAGTCAACACCACTTTTCGTGGTTCCACCTAAACGGTAGCTTACGCCTTTCCAGCTTGCATATTGATCCATTATTTTGGATTTGGTATCAACACTTCTGACTAAATCTTCGAACTCATCTTGAGATGCCATTGCGAGTGAGTCATTCGATGTTGCATTTAACATACGAGCATCTGAAGATCTTGTGGTTGTCTGACCATTCTTCGACGTTTTCGGTGCCGTACATGCTGAAAGCGTTACGGCAATTGCGACTGCCGGAACAATGCGCCAGATATAGCGCTTAAATTTTTCAGAAGTTAACATTAATAGAATATCCCTTGCCATTTTATTTGTTGCCGTGTGGAAATTACACAACACACTTAAACTGATCCCTGTGAAAAACGCATTAAACGACTGAGTGTATTTTTCGCAGAAAGTGTTTATGTATCGAACAAATTATGCTCTAAATTAGCAGCTATCTTGTGCTCTAACACCTGTTGATTATAAAAAGATAATCAGAAGCTGCTAAAAATCGTACTTATTTTATATATTTGGCTGATGAATATTAGGTTCTTTAACCAAACATAAAGAATATACATAAACAAAGCTGAAATGGCGAGTTAATAGGGGCATAATTTACAAAACATTATATAAAACGAGAGATCCATCATTAACTTGCCTTCAGAATGCGAATAATCCAGTGTTTTTGCGCTCTTAGGAAGACCGTTTTCAAAGAAAACATGATCATAGTCACGTTTATTATCTAATATCTTTATAAAAACAGTGGTGATTTTTTAAATTTCAATCTGATTTGTAAAGAAGTTTAAATTTATATTGTTTGTCACTTAAATGTAAAAACAAATTGTCCGTATTAGATAGGTATATGTTGCGGATATTCTTACTACATTATCGTGTGTTTTTTATGCATTAAGCTTCCAATGAAGAGAGCTAAACAGTTATGTTCATTATTCGATGCTACGAAATTTTACTCTTTTAATAAGTGAAAGGAATTAAATAGATTAAAAATTTACTAAGAAAATGAATTTAATTAGAGAATTGTTGATAGCAGTTCTAATTAATAAACATCTAATGTGATTGATGGATAAGATGACTAATTTTAATAAAATAGAAAGTGATTTGTTGTATAAATGAAATCAATTCCAATGAAATTTATTGTATCTAAGTTAAATTTTAAACGCTAAAAATCTTGCCTCCCTTTGCGGGTTTCTAAAAATAAAAAATGGCGACCATATGTGAAATAACTATTTCCCTACTCAAATTAAGCTTATATCCGAAATTTATTAAACAACGCATCAATTAGATGTAAATAAATTCTAGTAATTGACGATAACTTAATTTTAAGCGGAGAAATTCTTGTGGATCACTCAGTAAAAAAAATAACATTAGCAGTATTTTCTTTAATGGCATTAACATTCGGTATGCACGCTAAAGCCTCTACACATAGCGAAGCAAAACCCGTTGCATCAGGTACTATCCACTTTGTCGGCGCGATTGTCGCATCACCTTGCGTTATCACGAGTATTGAACAGAGTATTGATACAAAATGTTGGAATGATGATGGAGCCGTTAAAACGACGTCAGTAAAGTTTAATAAATTGACTGAAAAAGGAACTGTACTTCCAAATCATAAAGGAACTCAAACATTCAAATGGATTAATAAGGAAAATAAAATAGGGGTTTACACGGTTATTTATGACTAATAACTAAATTGTCATTTTTATATTAATTTTTGAATGTTAAATGGAATGCGTTTCTAGGATGAGTGATGTTTATTTATAATGACGCCTATGGGCGGAATGCCCATAGGTAATGTAAGCTTATTTTCATACTGAGAAAATAGAGCAAAATAATTAATCACAACGCCCCATATAACGGCGTTCAGGAATGTGAATACGGATTTTTTCACCGGTAGTTAAATATTCAGGAACTTGAACTGTTAAGCCAGTCGGCATTGTTGCAGGTTTAGTACGAGCACTTGCAGAAGCGCCTTTAATACCTGGTGTTGTTTCAGCAATTACCATATCGACAGTTTGTGGCAATTCAAGTGCTAGCACTTGCCCATCCATTGTTAAAACCTGCATTCCTGGTAAACCTTCTTCAGGAATAAATAGTAGCTCTTCTTCAATATCAGATTTTTTAAAGATATATGGGGTATAGTCTTCATTGTCCATGAACACATACTCATCACCATCAATATACGAGAAGCTTACCGCACGGCGAGTGAGTGAAATTGTGTCTAAAATATCATCGCCTTTGAAGCGCTCTTCAACTTTTTGGCCGGTTTTGATATCGGTAAAGCGCATTTTATACAGTGTACTTGCGCCACGAGCGCTTGGGGATTGGATATCAATGTCTTTAACCAGCAGTAATTTCCCGTTGTAGTTTATTGCAAAACCACGTTTGATTTCGTTGGCCTTAGCCATAAATAACCTTCTTTGTTATTAGTCAAAAAGAGTTCGACAAAATTACTCGCAGATAACGGATTAGGCAAGATGTTAACATCAAAAAAATCCCTAGTTTTCACGCTAGGGATCTCTTTTTAACCAATGATTGTCTTTGAATAACTTAATAAACAGGCAATAAACCTAACAGAGACAAAATATGGGCTGCTGCGTTAATCAAACCAAATAAGATTACGAACCCAATCACAAAGCTTCCGCCGGGTGTTCGATAGCTATTATTAGGAAAACGCTTACGGCTTGCTCTTGCCATCATGGCAGGGACAATGACCGCCCAAATAGTGGCTGCAAGTCCTGCAAAACCGATGGCATAAATAAAGCCGTCAGGGAACGCTAAACCTAAAACTGTTGGCGGTAAGAAAGTAATAATGACTGATTTAAATCGCCCTTGATGGCTATCGTTAAATTTAAAGAAGTCAGCGATAAAATCAAATAAGCCGAGGGATACGCCTAAAAACGAGCTAGCTAATGCCATGTAAGAGAACAGCGTTAAAAATTGTGAAATAAAGCTACTCTGTGCGGAAATATTCATTTGATTCAGTAACGCACCAATATTGTTACCATTTTCTCTGATCGCAATAAAGGATGAGCGCGGAATATTACCCTGAATAGCATACTGCCATAAGATATAGATAGTGACGGTAATTCCTGCACCGTAGACTAAGCTCAACATGACACTACGGCTATCTTTATTGTAGTACTTCACTAATCCCGGCACGTTACCATGATAACCAAAAGAGGTCAGTAAATAAGGCAATGCAGCTAATGCATAAGGTAAATATTCACTGTGGCTATTTTCATATTGGTCGAAGAGAACTAAAGGCGAAGCGGTTGTGACCATGCCACCAATAGACATGACGAACGTGATCACCATCCCACCAATTAAAATCGTACTTAACCTATCAACCGCGCGGGTAGATAACCAAACAAAAAACGCGATAACGACTGCAAAAACAAAGCCTGAGAGTGCTTGTGGAACTTGAACATATTGAGAAATGTTCTCTGTAATAATTGAACTACCTGCCGAAATATAGGCATAGGTCAAAATATATAATACAAACGTAATGGAGAGGGTATTAATGGTATTCCAGCCGGAGCCTAATAAATCTTTTACCATGGTATGAAAACTAGCACCTGCAGGGTAATTCATATTGGCTTCTAAAATCATTAATCCTGATAATAACATACAGATAAATGTGTAGATCAGTAAGACAACTGAACCGGAAAACCAAACACCTGAAGTCACCATTGGAATAGAAAACATACCTGCACCGACTGCGGTACCGGCTATGATCATTGAACCGCCTAAAATAGAGGGGCGCTTTGGTGGTTTTGTTACATCGGCTTCCATGATGACTCCTGAATGATTGTTTCACTGTACTAGCTGAACGATACATTAGGACTGAAATAATGTAAACATCTAAAAGATAATAAAATAAAAAATAATTAATGGTGATTACTATATGCACAAATAGGATAAAATTTGTGCATATGGGGTTTAGTGGTGAGGCTGATAAAAGCGTTTGTTGAGCCATAGCTCAATGGTATTACGGCTAGCTTCAAAATGAGGCTCAGGTAATGGGTCAGTTGGGGAGATCCACAACAGGCTTTCGCATTTATCCGCTTCCATGATCTGTGGGGCTTTTTCTCCGTTATATTCCACATGCATGCAGATGGAAACGGTATGTTTTCCTTCTTGTTGGAAGGTTTCGATATTATTGCTGATACCAAATACGGTTGGGGTCTCGATATCAATACCAATCTCTTCTTTTATTTCACGGATTGCACAGGCTTCGAAAGATTCTCCTGGGTCAACATGGCCTCCGAAAATAGACCAGTAAGGCGCATGCTGACTGCTACGTTTACCTAGGAGAATTTGCCCTTGGGCGTTAGTAATCAGTACGCCGACACCAACAACAACATATTGAGGATCCGACATTATTTTTCCTTCTTCTTATTTTTATAAAGGAAAGAATTTTGCCACGTTACTTTCAAATTACAATCAGGAAAAAATACAAATATCACTGAAACTAACAGTTATTAGTGTTATAACTATGCCCTGAAAATCTTGTGATAAGACCGTCTGCACGAAGACAATAATGATAAGGGAGATAAGTGGTTATGACTCGCCGGGTTGCTACAATTACATTAAATCCTGCTTATGACCTTGTGGGGCTATGCCCTTCCATCGAAGTCGGTGAAGTCAATTTAGTTAAGACCGCTAGTCTCAATGCTGGAGGCAAAGGGGTTAATGTAGGAAAAGTCCTGCGTGACCTCGGTATTGATATCACTGTTAGCGGCTTTATGGGTAAGGACAACCAAGAAGAATTCCAACACTTCTTTAGTGAAAATGGCATGGCAAACCGCTTTAGCATGGTGCCAGGTCGTACGCGCATTAATGTTAAGCTCACAGAAAATAACGGTGAATCGACAGACTTTAATTTCTCTGGTTTTGATGTCAGTAAAGAAGATTGGAACCGTTTTTCCACAGAATCCCTTAATTGGCTTGGTCATTTTGACATGGTGGTGGTAAGCGGAAGTCTACCTAATGGGATTGAACCTGAAGAATTCACACGTTGGATGACTCGTCTGCGTCAATTATGCCCTTGTATTATCTTTGATAGTAGCCGCGAAGCATTAAAAGCGGGTCTGAAAGCATCTCCATGGTTAGTTAAACCTAATCGTCAAGAGTTAGAAACATGGGTAGGGCGTAAATTACCTGATTTAAAAGATGTTATTGCGGCGGCACATGAGCTGCGTGATAAAGGCATTTCTCACGTGGTCATTTCCCTTGGTGAAGAAGGTGCTCTTTGGGTAAATGCTTCAGGATCTTGGCTTGCAAAACCGCCTCAATGTGAGGTTGTCAGTACGGTAGGTGCTGGGGATTCAATGGTCGCAGGGTTAGCTTACGGCTTATTAAATGGTGAGACTAGCGAGCATACACTCCGTATGGCGACCGCAATTTCTGCGTTATCGGTTTCTCAGCCTGATGTTGGCTTAAAAAATCGTAATAAGCTGGCGGATATGATGGCGAAAATTGAGATGAAATCATTGTAAATATTGTACGATTATTTCATTGAGAAGGCGGCTATAGAAGGCCGCCTTTTTGTTTGCGATGGTTTTTGTCTATTAGCTGTCTTAGCTATTTTGTTGCGATTTTAACCATGCAATCTCTTGTGGCCAAATATCGGGATTGATGGTCTCTAAAATCAGCGGGATACCATCAAAACGTGGGTCTTTCATGATATAGCTAAATGGTGCATAGCCAATATTGCCTTCACCTAAGCTATGATGGCGGTCAACACGGCTGGCAAATTCACTTTTCGCATCATTAAGATGCATACCTTTTAAGAATTCAAAGCCCACAATGTCAGAAAATTGTTGGAATGTTTTCTCGCAATCTTCTGCTGTGCGCAGGTCATAACCTGCGGCAAAGGCATGGCACGTATCAATACAAACACCGACACGGCTTTGATCTTTAACGCGTTCGATGATTTTAGCTAGATGTGTAAAATCAAACCCCAGATTTGTCCCTTGTCCTGCAGTATTTTCAATGACGGCGATAACACCTTCAGTTTCTTCTAAGGCGATATTGATCGATTCTGCAATACGCGCGAGGCAATCATCAACTTCAATTTGCTTAAGGTGGCTGCCGGGATGGAAGTTCAGCAGGTCAATTCCCAATTGCATACAACGCTGCATTTCATCAATAAAAGCGACGCGAGATTTCTCTAATGCTTCAAATTCAGGATGCCCCAAATTAATGAGATAACTGTCGTGGGGTAAAATTTGGTGCTTCCCATAACCGTATTTAGCGCAGTTTTGTTTGAAGCTTTTAATTGATTCATCACTAAGGGGGGCGGCTTTCCATTGACGTTGATTCTTGGTAAATAAGGCAAATGCAGTGGCTCCAATTTCATGGGCGCGAATCACTGCTTGGTCTACGCCGCCAGAGGCGCTGACATGTGCTCCAACATATTTCATGATAGACTCCTTTTTTCAGGAGTATGCCATTAATAACTAAAGAAATGAAACCAATAAAAAAATGCCGCTTATAAAAAGCGGCAATCGGAGGTGCTCAAAAAAGGAGACAAACTTAGCAAGTAGAAAATGAGGGTTAAAACACCGACTGAATAACAACGTTAATCACTATACCGCCGAAAATTAACCAAGCGAACAAGATAGCAGCCATCAATAAAGGTTTGATCCCCGCTTGTCGAATCGCACTGACATGCGTTGTCAACCCTAATGCCACCATCGCCATCGCTAATAGGATGGTATCTAACGTAATAATTTGTTTAACCAGTTGCTCAGGTAATAAGTTGAATGAGTTAAACGCGGCGACTAAGATAAAAATCACCGCAAACCAAGGGATCGTAATTTTACTTTTTTGGGCGCCTTCTTGCGTGCTGGCCGCATTTTTACGGCTAATAAATGCAGATAAGATAATTAAAAACGGCGCCAGCATCATCACGCGTAACATTTTCGCTATCACAGAAGCATTTTCTGCATCTGGACCAATAGTATGACCTGCGGCAACAACTTGGGCGACTTCATGTACGGTTGAACCGATATAAATCCCGAATGTTTCTTGAGTCGCAGGGATCCAGCCGAAATGCGCATTTAACTGATATAACCATGGGTAGACAAAAATACCAATGGTACCAAAGATCACCACGGTTGAAACGGCAACTGCGACCTTACTTGCGGACGCTTTAACGACCGGCTCGGTTGCCATTACGGCAGCTGCACCACAAATACTGCTACCCGCACCAATTAACATGGTGGTTTCATCATCAAGTTTGAATACTTTTTTACCAAGCCAATAAGCTAAGAAAAAAAGTGGAGGTTAATGTGAGTGCATCAATAATCAGTCCTGTGGCTCCCACGTCGGTAATTTGCTGAAAAGTCAGGCGAAAGCCATACAAAATAATACCGGCACGTAAAAAATAGTGCTTAGCGAATTTAATCCCTGCATCGCTACTTGTACTAATCGCAGGGTAAACGGTATTTCCCACACAAATACCAAGAAGAATAGCCAGAGTGAGCGCGCCCAGCCCGATATCCATAAACCATGATTGTTCACCAAGATATATGGCAATGGCTGTTAAAATTCCCGCTAAAATGATCCCCGGAACAAGTTTTAGAATAGGGAATGAATTATTTTGTGTGATTGCTTTGGTTCCAGTTTTATCCATGACTACACTCTTTATGACGACTTAGATTAAGTTGGAATAAGCATATAACAAAAAATGTAATAATCTAAATTGATTGTTTTTGTATTATTTATCTAAAAAATAGATTACGAGTTTCTTCTGGTATATTGCTAATAAATGATTAATATTAACAATATTATTACAACTACATAATCATCTTGGAGCTTTCTGTATGCGTATTACACTGAGGCAGCTTGAAGTTTTCACGGAAGTATTAAAAAGTGGCTCCACGACGCAAGCATCGCAATTATTAGCGTTATCGCAGTCCGCAGTGAGCGCTTCACTGACTGACTTGGAAGGGCAATTAGGTGTGCAACTCTTTGACCGTGTAGGTAAACGACTTGTCACTAACGAACATGGGCGCCTACTTTACCCAAAGGCATTAGCGTTATTAGAACAAGCATTTGAAGTCGAGCAACTGTTCAAAAAAGAGATGGGCGCAGTTCGTTTGGCGGCAAGTACCACAATCGGTAACTATATGTTGCCTGAGATTTTAGCCGGGTACCGTCATGATAATCCTGAAATTCCACTGGAATTATTTATCGGAAATACTGAGGAAGTCATTAAAGGCGTGATGGAGTTTCGGGCTGATGTGGGGCTGATTGAAGGGGTTTGCCACAGTCCTGAGCTTATTTCAAAACCGTGGTTAAAAGATGAGTTAGTGGTGTTTTCCGCGCCAAGTAACCCATTAGCACAAAAAAAAGTGACTTTAAAAGAGTTAAAAGATGCGCCATGGATCTTGCGTGAAAGAGGTTCTGGTACGCGCGATGTACTAGATCAACTACTCTTTGCTCACCTTCCAGGATTCCATATTTTAATGGAGTTAGGTAATTCTGAAGCGATTAAACATGCGGTACGTTTTGGGATGGGTATCAGCTGTTTATCTCGACGAGTGATTGCGGAGCAATTAGGGAATGGCACGCTGGTGGAGCTTGAAGTGGAAGAGTTACAACTTGAGCGTACGTTATACCTGATTTATCACCGTCAGAAGCATCTTTCTAACGCGATAACGAATCTGCTGGATTATTGTAATTGACGTTTTATTCACTATAACGTGTTTTGCTAATAATTATCGCTGGATTATGAAGGTATCTTATAACAGCAAAGAGTTGCTTAGTTCTGCCGTTTGAGTTTGTTAGAATCCCCCGCGTTATTGACTGAAAATAAAATACAGGGAACAGATGGCAGAACAACATACAACGACATCGATGAGCGGCGGACCAAGATTACGTCGAGAACTAAAAGCTCGCCACCTCGCGATGATCGCAATTGGCGGCTCCATCGGAACCGGTTTATTTGTGGCATCCGGTGCCACAGTAGCACAAGCTGGACCGGGTGGAGCGCTCCTCTCATACGCCATTATTGGTTTAATGGTGTATTTCTTAATGACCAGCTTAGGTGAATTAGCTGCGTACATGCCAGTCTCTGGCTCCTTTGCGACTTATGGCGCAAAATATGTCGATGAAGGCTTTGGCTTCGCATTAGGTTGGAACTACTGGTACAACTGGGCGGTGACTATCGCGGTTGACCTTGTAGCGGCACAATTAGTGATGACCTACTGGTTCCCAGATACCCCAGGCTGGATCTGGAGTGCTATCTTCTTAGCAATCATTTTCTTACTGAACTACATTTCCGTTAAAGGCTTCGGTGAAGCGGAATATTGGTTCTCGCTAATCAAAGTGACCACGGTGGTTATTTTTATCGTCGTTGGCGTGCTGATGATTTTCGGCATTATGAACGGCGCAGAAAACGCGGGTTGGCATAACTGGGAAATTGGTGATGCACCATTTGCTGGTGGTTTCTCTGCCATGATTGGTGTGGCGATGATCGTAGGGTTTTCATTCCAAGGTACTGAATTAATCGGTATTGCGGCGGGTGAGTCAAAAGATCCAGCGAAAAATATCCCTCGTGCGGTGCGTAAAGTGTTCTGGCGTATTTTGCTGTTTTATATCTTCGCGATTTTAATCATTAGCTTAATTATCCCTTACACTGATCCAAGCTTACTGCGTAACGACGTGAAAGACATTAGCGTAAGTCCATTTACATTAGTATTTGAGAATGCAGGTTTATTATCAGCGGCAGCGGTGATGAATGCCGTTATCTTAACTGCGGTTCTCTCTGCGGGTAACTCAGGGATGTATGCCTCAACGCGTATGCTGTACACCTTGGCTCGTGAAGGTAAAGCACCGAAAATCTTTGCTCGCCTCTCTAAAGGTGGCGTACCACGTTATGCATTGCTGGCAACCACGGTTGTGGCAGGTCTGTGCTTCTTAAGCTCAATGTTTGGTAACCAAACGGTGTATCTGTGGTTATTAAACACGTCAGGTATGACTGGGTTTATCGCGTGGTTAGGGATTGCCATCAGCCATTACCGCTTCAGAAGAGGCTATATTGCGCAAGGTAGAGATCTTAATGACTTGCCATACCGCTCTGGTTTCTTCCCAATCGGGCCAATTTTCGCCTTTATCCTGTGCTTAGTGATTACACTGGGTCAAAACTATCAAGCTTTCTTAGAAGATAAGATTGACTGGGTAGGTGTTACCGCAACCTATATCGGTATTCCTCTATTCTTAGCTATCTGGTTCGGATATAAAATCGTGAAGAAAACCTCGATTATCCGTTATAAAGAGATGAGCTTCCCGTCATATAAAGAGAATTTAGAGAAGTAATTTTCTCTTAAAATTAAGATGTTAATGGGTAATGTTGGTCAGTGAGTTTGCTGACAACATTACCCATTTTTGTTTTCTAAGGGGATGACGTTGATTGGGTGTTTTCTGGTATAACTAGCGTTGCACGCAGCACCATCTCTCCCGCATCAATTAGCGCGGACAACTCCTCTTCTGTTTCGCCCGCTCTCGCTCGTAGCGATACTGAATGCAGTAATGCGATAAGTGTTTTTACCAGTAATCGCGCATTTTCAGGTTCACGTAAGGCCGATTTTTCCTTTTCGATACAAGTGATAAGCATCGTCTCCTGTGCAAGGATAACGTCTTTTAGGAAGGCTTGTACCTGTGGGTCATCGGTTTCTGCTACGGCAGTAGAGAGCACCATACAGCCCGTTTTACCGTCTACTCCGTTATACAAGGAGACGGTGGCACGAAGCCAACGGCTAAGTCGTGCGAACAATGACTCATTTGGCGATTGCTCAGCCAGCGCAGCTGCGTAATGTGCCTGCGCGATTTCACCAAACCGTGCCATTGCTAATTCATACAGTCGCGCTTTGTTTCCAAAAGCGGCGTAGAGACTCGGCTTTTTCATCGCAGTGACGTTAACCAAATCTTCAAGTGAAGTCGCGGAATACCCCTTGCGCCAGAATAACGCCATGATGTTATTTAGTGCTTCATGGCTATCATAATTTCGTGGTCTACCTTTTTGTGCCATTTTATTACCATTCAGTACAAAAATAGTTTACTTCATTGTATATCATATATTATCTTACCGATCAGTATAATAATGGCGATTAAATAACCAAAGGTAATAGAATGAATAAATATGATTATGCTATTAGCACGGCTGCTGGGTTAACGACTCCGTCAATTCAGGCGCTGATTGCAGGGGGTAGGGCACAACAATCTTCTTTACTTAAAGTGGGTATTTTTGTCTGCCCAGGATTTATGCCAATGGATATTAATGGGGCACAATCCGTTTTTACTATTGTGGGCGCTGAAATTTATTTTATCTGGAAGCGTAAAGAGTTGCTTGAGGGCTACACAGGGTGGCCAACTATGCCAACAATGACATTCGATGAGTGCCCTGATGATTTAGATGTTTTAGTCACGGGTATGGTGCCTCCGGAGGTTATTGAAGATCCTGAAGTGATTCAGTTTTTTGCACGGGTTGGGCATACCGCAAAAACGGTGATTGGTACTTGCTATGGCTCGTTAATGCTAGGAACGGCAGGGTTATTGCGGGGTAAACGGGCAACAAGTAATAGCAATGTTGTCCCGATGCTACCAGACGTAGGGGCAATTGCTGTAGGGGGCAGCGATGTCGTCATCGATGGGTCGATTTATACCTCTGGGCCGGCAACTGGTTCATTTGACGCTTCACTGTTGGTGCTCAAAGCCTTGTGTGGGGAAGAGGTTGCCTCCCTTGTCGAATTGGCAATTGAGTATGATCCTCGCCCGCCGTTTCGTACGGGTTCCCCTGAACTCGCAGGCCCTGAAATGACGGCAATAGCACAACAGATGACTGCACCACTAAACCAACAGTATCACGCTGCGGCAAAACGCGGTTACGCACAATTTAGCCTGAATATTAATCAATAACCTTCCGTATCTACTGTCTTTTTGCGCTTGTATTTAGTCTTCCTTTGACAAGCGCTCACCTTTCTTCGTTTTTAATCGGATCTACGACTGATGAATAATCAGCCGCAGATCTTGATTCAAAAGATTTAACCTTTGACTTAAGTCACACAATTCATCAAGGAAAGTCATGAATCATTCAATAATGGTATTGATAAGTATTACCATTTACATTATTGTTACCGCCTGCGAATGAGAGTTAATTACTTAATTGATTTAGCTTCGAAAGTGGTAAACCTCAGAAAGTATCATGTCAAAAGAATAATAAACCTTTGGGGCGTTAGACGACCCATGCTGAGCATAGAAAATTCATTGTTAAGATAAAGAAATCTCTTGGAGAATTGGGAATGGTTGTTTTTACTAAAAGAAAAATAGCAGTTAGTATTATTGCGGCTATCACTGCGGTACCTGCTTTTGCGGATGACAGCAGCGATAAAATTTTTGTAACAACTGCATCAGGCTATCAGCAAAAGATTGAAGATGCGCCAGCATCAATTTCCGTTGTGACACGTGAACAGCTAGAAACTAAAGCTTATCGCGATGTGACGGATGCCCTGAAGGATGTTCCTGGTGTTCTTGTTACTGGTGGCGGTAGTAGCTCCGATATTAGTATCCGAGGAATGGATGCGAAGTACACTATGATCCTTATCGATGGAAAACGTGTGGATACTCGTAGCATCCGACCAAATAGTGATGGATCAGGTATCGAACAAGGCTGGTTGCCACCATTACCTGCTATTGAACGCATCGAAGTGGTTCGCGGTCCAATGTCCTCTCTTTACGGCTCTGATGCGATGGGCGGGGTTATCAATATTATTACTCGTCGTGTTCAGCAAGAGTGGACAACAAGTTTACGAGCAGATACTACCATTACAGAACGCAAAAATTCAGGTAATACAGGGCAAGGTAGCTTCTATACCTCGGGACCATTAGTTGATGGTTTATTAGGAATAAAGTTACAAGGTCAATATTCACACCGAAGTGAAGATAAAATTATTGATGGATTTGGTCGCCAAATTATGACTAGTGGTGGCGGTACATTATCACTGACACCAAATGAGCAAAACGCCTTTGATTTAGACTTTAAAAAAGATAACCAGCATCGTGACTATCGTGAGGGTTATACCGCTGCATATGGTGATGGTAGCGGATTTAGTAAGTACGATATGACTCATGTAGCTTTAACGCATACAGGTACTTATGATCTTGCATCGACGGACACTTATGTTCAGTACGATGAAGCGAAAAACCCAGGCCGTAAAATGACGGTAGAAGATTTAGTCGTCCGTAACCAAAGTGTTTTCTTACTGGGTGATCACAGTGTCAGTATTGGTGGTCAGTACCGTAAGGAAAAGCTAAAAGATCAAAGTAACAAGCTGCCGGGAAATAGTGAGTTAGACAGATATAGCTGGGCATTATTTGCAGAAGATGAATGGTTAATGACAAATGACTTTGCATTAACAGGTGGTCTGCGAATGGATAATGATGAAAACTACGGTGCTCATTGGACCCCCCGTTTATACGGTGTTTGGCATGCAGATGAGCAATGGACGATTAAAGGTGGTGTATCCACAGGTTATAAAGCACCAAGTTTACGTGAATCGTCGGCAAACTGGGGACAAGCAACTGGCGGTGGTAAAGGAAATGCCGTCATTTACGGTAACCCAGATCTTAAACCAGAAAAAAGTATCACTGAAGAGATTGGTGTTATTTGGAATAATCAAGATAACTTAACTGCTGGGGTTACTATTTATAATACTGATTTCAAAGATAAAATTACGGAAATCAGACGTTGTGACAATAGCATTGACACAATCAGAGACTGTACGTTAGCGGATGGTGAAGGTGATACCCCAGGTAAACCGTACCGTTTTGTTAGCGATAAAGCCAACGTTGACAAAGCAAGAATGCAAGGTGTTGAAGTGACTTTCAACTGGGGAATTCTTGATAACCTCGAATTTGCAGCGAACTATACCTATACGCATACAGAACAAAAAAGTGGCGTAAATAAAGGTAAGCCGTTGAGTAAGCAGCCTAAGCACATGGTAAATACCACCTTGACTTGGGATACAACGGAAGATTTACAAACTTGGGGTCGTATGAATTTCCGTAGTGAAACTTCAGATTATCAAGGTCGTGGTCAGCAAATGAGTAAAGGGACACCATCCTATGCAATGTTTGACCTGGGTACGAGCTATAAACTAAGTAAAAATGCCAACATTGTTGGTGGTGTTTATAACGTATTGGACCGTCGTGTAGATCAAGGCACCTATGGCGCGGAATTAGAAGGTCGTCGTTATAATATCGGCATCAACTACAACTTCTAATTAAACCATTAGTTTTTGTTTATCTAAGCCCTTTGGTTAATCGCCAAAGGGCTTTTTGTACTATTATTTAAAAAGAAAATAGATATCCAAAAAGAAAATCAGTAATTCGGAAATAAAGATATGGTTATTTATCTCTAACTGCGTCAATCTTCCTCACCGCGATATGGAGCCAAGCAGGAATAGACTATGCCCAAATTTAACCGTTATTTTAGAGCTAGTTGTCTGAGTTTTTTACTCTTTATAGGCTATATTTCCAATGCCCTTGCGGGTGATCCGGGACCTTACCGACTCGTTTTTCTCGATATTTCAGAATCACCGTATCAAGATGGACAAAAATTATTAATCGAACTGCGCAAAATGGAGAGGCTATCCTCTGTTCAAAGAGACGGCTGCTTTATGTGTAATGGCAGTGATGATGGTGATTCTGATGTGGAAGTGTTGTATGTCTACTCGGTTCCTGTGGGATTATCCATCGAAGCACTCCGTAAAGCCGTCAATGGTGATGTTGAGGCGAGAAACAGTATGCAATCGGTACTGGGTAATTTTAAAGACCAATATGATTATGGCGTGGATGGTTTATTGATTTATAACCATCAAGAGGGAAAAGTAACGGTCTATACGATGGATAACAAAGTTGGTAGTCCATTGCAGTCAGAAACCAAAGCCGTAAAAAGTAAATTACTGCACTCAAGTTTAGATATGTTATTGGAAAAAAGTGCCGCGAAATTAGACCGACCGGTTTAGCATTTTATTAAGGATAATCAATCGGCTTTAGTGTCATTTATCGTCTTAAAAGCATGTCATATTAGCTATCAGAACGGAAAGTCTAAAATTATCAGAATTTCTCATCGAAAAGGGGGCGTTTTGTTAACAAATTGGCTTGCTATTTACAGGTATGACGTGCAAAATGCGCGGACTAAAAAATGACTGATGCCTGATAAAAACCGGCATCGGTTTTTTTGCTTTTTAGGGTTCTTTCATTTTAACGGGGCCGGATATCAGGCCGGATAGATAAATAAATATTTACGTGTAGCTAATATTTCATGCTACAGCTTTGAGGAATGCTTTTATGGCTTACTTTTTCGCACTGGCAGCAGGGCCAAGCGGTCGTCGTTGCCGCATTGATGACTACGGAGCAAACACCGGCTTCGCACAGACGCTTTTCCACTTCTCTTCTTTCTTCTCTGCTTATAGGCAGATGCAAAGTCTTCCCAGTAACTGTCGATTGAGTCGAAGTACGCAATCGAAAGTTATGGGGGGGCTTTATCATGCAAAATAATTCCGTACCTTTAGATATCGGCCACAACCAAACTGGCGCCAATAACCGTGTTCAACTTGCGAAGACATTAACGCTTGTACAAGTTGTTATGATTGGTATTGCGTATATTCAGCCAATGACTATCTTTGATACTTTCGGAATGGTATCAGATAAGACTGGTGGTCACGTCCCGACTTCATACATTATTGCACTTGCTGCGATACTGTTTACTGCACTGAGCTACGGTAAGCTGGTTAAACGCTTCCCATCAGCGGGTTCAGCCTATACTTATGCCCAGAAATCAATGAGTCCACATATTGGTTTCCTTGTGGGTTGGACATCTTTGCTGTCCTACATTTTCATGCCAATGATCAACATCTTATTGGCGAAAATTTATTTACAAGATATTTTCCCGAATGTTGAACCTGCGTATTTTGTTATTGGTTTGGTTATTTTAATGACTGCCGCCAACTTACGGGGTATCAACGTGATTGCAAACTTAAGTACTGTAATTGCGATTATCCAAATGGGGGTAATGGCAGTATTCACAGGTTTAGTGATCCACGGCGTTTCAAATGGTGAAGGGACAGGGGAGATCTGGACATTCAATCCATTTGCGAATGAAAAAACTGAGATGATCCCGCTGATAGCTGGGGCAACCATACTCTGTTTCTCATTCTTAGGTTTTGATGGGTTAAGTTCACTGTCAGAAGAGACACCAAACGCAGGTAAAGTTATTCCTCGTGCAATTTTCTTAACTGCACTGATTGGTGGTGTGATTTTTATTACCGTTTCGTTCTTCTTACAGCAATTTTTCCCAGACGTTTCACGTTTTGCGAATATTAACGAAACACAGCCTGACATTATGCGATTTGTGGCGGGGTCATTCTTCCAAGCCATTATCCTTGTGTTCTCCTGTGTCACGGTATTAGCATCCGGTATGGCAGCTCATGCGGGTAGTGCGCGTTTAATGTATGTAATGGGTCGTGATGGTGTATTCCCAGAAAAAGTGTTCGGCTATGTTAGCCCAACATGGCGTACCCCAGCTTATAACGTCTTATTAGTTGGCTTCTTAGCCCTCGGCGCTATCTGGTTTGAGATGGATTTTGCAACAGCATTAATTAACTTTGGTGCGCTGATTGCATTCACATTCGTCAATATTTCAGTCATCAGCCAGTTCTTTATTCGTGAACGCCGAATTAAAGGCTTCAAAAATATCATGAACTATTTGATATTACCGATCATCGGTACGCTAACAGTCTGTGTGCTGTGGCTGAATATCGAAGAAGATTCAATGGTTTATGGTCTGATTTGGACGGCGGTTGGTCTGGTGTATATGGCGGTGCTGACTCGTATGTTCCGTAGGCCTATGCCGCAGATGAGCGACCTATAAATATATTCTTCATTCTTCGCGTCGTAGCGTTGTTGGCTGCACGCGCTAGCCCTAGTCACATACTTATGTATGCTCCTAGGGTCTAGCTTGCTTGCCGCCTAGCTACAACACGAATTATTTTGAATATATGTCAGCATAGCTGCCTAAATATAACTTCAAATACAGGTTGGCATCAAAATAGTTAAACTGCGAACTGAAATTGATGACTAATAAAAACAGCGCCTTTGGGTGCTGTTTTTGTTTCTAAAGGGTATTAATAATTTCTTAACATATTAATCTTATGTGATATTGTGGATGGGTTTAATGACAAGACCCTGACAGGAAGGCATGAGATGAATGATGTAAAAAATCCTGAGAACCAACGATTATTACTCACACTCAGGAACATTGTTGGCAAAAAAAATATCCTTACCGAATCCCATAAAACAGAACGTTATCGCAAAGGCTTCCGCTCAGGAGTGGGTGATGCCATTGCCGTTGTATTCCCAACCACGTTACTCGAACAGTGGTATGTATTTAAAGCCTGTGTCGAAGCTGACAAAATTGTGATCATGCAAGCGGCAAACACGGGGCTCACTGAAGGCTCAACCCCAAGCGGTTATGATTATGATCGCGATATCGTCATTATCAGCACGTTACGCCTAAACCAAATTCAAGTCCTACCCGAATTTAACCAAGTGGTTGCGATGCCTGGCAGTACGCTCTATGACCTCGAAAAAATCCTCAAACCACTGGGGCGTGAACCGCACTCCTTAATTGGCTCTTCATGTATTGGTGCATCCGTTGTGGGAGGGATCTGTAATAGTTCTGGTGGCTCCCTTGTGCGTCGTGGTCCGGCTTATACAGAGTTGGCCCTATATGGACGCGTCAATGAAGATGGCAAGGTTGAGCTGGTAAACCATTTAGGTATCGAATTGGGGAAAACTCCAGAAGAGATCTTAACCAACCTACAAAACCGTCGCTATAGCAGTGAAGATATCGAAAATAGTGAAAAGTTGGCATCCGATCATGATTACGCAGAACGCGTGCGAGATGTCGATGCAGACACGCCATCGCGCTTTAATGCGGATGAGCGTCGTTTGTTTGAAGCCTCAGGCTGTGCGGGTAAGTTAGCTGTTTTCGCTGTTCGCTTAGATACTTTCCCTGCGGACAAAGCCACACAAGTTTTCTATATTGGTTCAAACAATCCAGATGTCCTAGAAGACATTCGTCGCCATATTTTGAGTGAGTTTGAAAATTTGCCTGTCGCAGGTGAATATATGCACCGTGGCTGCTTTGATATTGCCGAAATTTACGGCAAAGATACGTTCTTAATGATCGATAAATTTGGCACCAACAAAATGCCAACCTTCTTTACCATTAAAGGGCGTATGGATGCGGTGCTGAATAAAGTACCATTTCTGCCATCAAACTTAATTGACCGCACCATGCAGCTGCTAAGCAAACTGTGGCCATCTCATCTACCACCGCGCATGAAACAGTTCCGTGACCAGTACGAGCACCATTTAATGCTCAAAATGGCGGGGGACGGTATAGATGAAGCTAAAGTTTGGTTGAAATCCTTCTTCGCCACAGCTGATGGCGGCTATTTTGAATGCACACCAGAAGAAGGTGCAAAAGCATTCTTACATCGCTTTGCCGCTGCGGGATCTGCCGTTCGCTATCATGCCGTACATAATAATGATGTGGAAGATGTCCTACCGCTAGATATTGCACTAAGACGTAATGACCGTGATTGGT
Source organism: Providencia sp. wls1922 (assembly GCF_009706505.1). Taxonomy (NCBI): domain Bacteria; kingdom Pseudomonadati; phylum Pseudomonadota; class Gammaproteobacteria; order Enterobacterales; family Morganellaceae; genus Providencia; species Providencia sp. wls1922. Next base: position 151,383 of record NZ_WLUG01000092.1, read on the forward strand.
TTGAAAAATTGCCACCAGAAATTGAAAATCTGATTGTGCATAAATTATATTGCGGACATTTTATGTGCCACGTCATGCACCAAGATTATGTTTTGAAAAAAGGCGTAGATCCGAAAGAGCTGAAGCAAAAAATGTTGGAATTACTGGATGCGCGAGGCGCTCAGTACCCAGCAGAGCACAACGTTGGGCATTTATATAAAGCACCGGAACAATTGAAATCGTTCTATAAAGAGTCCGACCCAACAAATACCATGAATCCAGGTCTTGGAAAGACCACTAAGCGGAAACATTGGGAAGGGGATTGTGGTTGTGACCACTAGGCCACTAAAAGATAGAAGATAATAAAATGGGTGGGTTTCCTGCCCATGAGATTGATCACAAAGAGGGATAAAAGCGTGGTTTTTCCCTCTTTGTGTTATCAGGCGAAAATCAACAAATTGATTTTCCTCGTTAATTTTACAACTCAAAAAGAGCCATTTTCATCCCTATCACTGACAATCAACTTGCTAATTCTGCGGCATAGTTCACTAAGGCTTTTAATTGCTGACAGCGTTTTTCATCTTCATGATGAACTTCCATGAGTAATTGAATTTGCTGTAGATAATCCGTTAAACGGCTCTCAGTAAAATAATCGCGGCGATGCTGTAACCAACGCTGTTGCTCATCATAAGAGAGTGTCGCAGGGAAATTGCGTGCCTTATAACGGAAAAATAGCTCCTTCATTCGCTTATCTTCAAAGCTAAGATCTAACGCAGGTAAATTCTGGGGTGGCGTTTCGCGAATAATATCCATCGTAGAGCGATCAGATGGGCTGAAAAAACCATTATAGATTTGGCTATCTACATCATTATTTTCTTCAAATTGTTGGGCGACGCTAAACAACTCAATCAGTTTATTACGCACATCAGGATTCTTACGTAACAGCTCTAAATTACGCATGCACAGGTCACGGTCAATGCCTGTACGTTCAGCATCTACTGTTCGCAAGGTCTTCTCAGGGGCAAGGATTGGGCATTTGTTAATATGTACCAGTTTAACTGGGACGGGTAGCTCGTCACCTAACTCAGCTTTCGGTGTGTATAAGCGCTCACGAAGTTCATCCGCATTTAACGTTAGTAGTGGCGACATATCTGCTGACAGGTCACACATAATCACCGCGTTTTTATTCTCAGGGTGCCAAGCGAGAGGGGCCACTAAGCTGACATAAGAGCGTACCGCGCCAAACATCCCCGATACATGAACTAACGGGGTCATATCCACGATGTCGATCAGCTGGTTAACTTTGTTTTTATTTCGCAGTTGATAGAAATAATCAAACATACGAGGTTGAGCTTGTTTCAGTAACTTAGCCATATTAATGGTGGCTAAAACGTCAGACATCGCATCATGGGCATTTTCATGAGCCACACCGTTGGCCTTGGTTAAGTGCTCAAGGCGTAAGCTAGGTAACCCGTCATCATTTTCTGGCCAATTGATCCCTTCAGGGCGCAGCGCAAAGCAAGCACGTAATGCATCCAATAAATCCCAGCGAGAATTACCTTGCTGCCAGCTATAGGCGTAAGGGTCATAAAAGTTACGATAAAAAATATTTCGCGTCACTTCATCATCAAAGCGAATATTGTTGTAACCCATAATGCAGGTGTTAGGTACGCTGAATGCGTTATGGATGCGCTTCGCAAATTCCGCTTCATTCATGCCGTTGGCCATTGCGATTTGCGGGGTAATGCCGGTTATCATTACCGCTTCTGGTTGAGGAAGATAATCATCCGTAGGTTTGCAGTAAAATACTTCAGGTTCATCGATGATGTTGAAATCTAAGTCTGTCCGCACACCTGCAAACTGAGCAGGGCGATCCAGCGCCGGATGCTTACCAAATGTTTCATAGTCATGGATAAAAAAGGTCGGCTGATTATGCTTATTTTTCAAAATGAGGTCCATCGTCGATTTAGGTGAGAAATGCAAACGCATAACGGTTTGATGCTATGGTAAACCATCTGGCAGAAAATCTAAACTTATGTGGGGGATAGCGATTGCATTATATGGGATAGACACTGAATAAGAGCCTCTTGGCCGCCATCTTCATTAGCTTCAAGCAAAGCGTGCTCTAAATAACATTTAATAAGGTGGGGTTCATTTCGTAGAAGCTCAGCGATGGCATCGCTATGAAGGCGTGTTTTATCCATATTAACCTCAAAAGTAGTCTAGAAAAATTGAGTATAGAAAATAATCTGGATCAAAAAAATAGATGAACCTATACTAGATGTAAGAATATATCTTATACGAGAAAGCTTATGGCAAGAACAATGACAGTCGATCTCGGTGATGAACTTCGTGATTTCATCGATTCATTAGTTAATTCAGGTGATTACAGAACGCAGAGTGAAGTTTTACGTGATGCCTTGCGTTTACTTAAAGAAAAGCAAGCGCAATCCCATGTGCAAGAATTAAAAGATCTTATTGCTGAAGGATTGAGCAGTGGAACGCCAATCGCTTGGGATCAAACCAAATTCCTTCAACGGATGAAAGATAAGGTTAAAAATGAAAACGATAAATCTGACCCCAAAAGCGAATGAGGATTTAGAAGCTATTTGGTGGTATAGCCAGAAGCATTTTGGGACTAAAAAGGCGGAAGAGTATCTCATTCGGCTCACTAACAGTTTTGAGTTGTTAGCTCACTATTGGTGTACAACGACGAGAGTTAGGACGAAATATATTCTCGTTACCCGTTGAGAATCATACTGTCTTTTTTATTCCTTCCAAATACTCCAAAACAGTGATCCGTGTATTGAATCAATACCAAGATGTTATGAGTAACATTAAATCAATAAAATAGCGAATGTATCTTGTAAGGTGACCCTAGAAGAAGGTATTGTGTTAATAGACAATACATTTTGATTATTGAATAGGGGATTTTAAACATGGATAACGCCAACAAACCAACTTTCCAGAATGTACTGGAATTTGTGCGTATGTTTCGTCGTAAAAATAAAATTCGTCGCGAAATCACGGATAACGAAAAGAAAATTCGTGATAACCAAAAACGTGTTTTGCTGTTAGATAACCTGAGTGAGTATATCAAACCAGGTATGTCCATTGATGATATCCATGGCATCATCGCAAACATGCGTAGCGACTATGATGATCGTATCGATGATTACATCATTAAGAATGCTGAGTTATCCAAAGAGCGTCGTGAGATCTCTAAAAAACTTAAAGAAATGGGTGAACTGGCGCGACCTGAAACTAAGTAATTGTCGTCTGATTTAATTTTAAGGAAGCTGAGCTATGTCTCAGCTTTTTTTTAGTAATAAAATGAGATGGTTCACTTAGTGATTAGTTGATTGGATTTAAAATGCATATATATTAATAACTTAATTTTATTATGAGTTTTCATTCGCATATGTGTTTTGTTATCATTAACTCTTTAGTTGGTAAGAAAGCACGCAATGAATAAACGATATTATATTAAAAATATGTACTGGGGATGGTTTATGGGTTTATTATTTTTATACTCTTGTTTAGATAATGAGCTTAAATATAAACCATTAATTATACTGATAAGTATTATTGGCATTGTAATTTTTCCGCTGGCTAAATGGGCTGTGGAAAGCTTTTTTTTAATTTTTACTACTAAAGAATTTTGGAGTAGAGGCTTGTTGATGGACACTCCAGGTAAGGCTGGAGGATTAGCTTTGTATCATGGTGTTGTTTTTTTCTTCGCAATTCCAATAACGTTAATATTTATAATAATTATCTTTATAAAAAGATGGCAGTAACCAAATGAACTGCCTTCTTGTGGCTTACTATAAACCAACTAGCTTATTTGCTTTTTCTACCAAGCTATCATCAATTAGAGACCCTATTCCGGCAAGTATAAGTCCATAGCCTAATATACCAACTGGTCCACCTAATAAAAAACTAAAACCTAAGCCAGCAATACCCGTAGCACTAATTCCTATTAATATAGTTTCTACTTTCACAAAAAATGGTCTTCAATTATCAGTTTCTACGGCTTTAACCAATTCAATTCTTAGGTCGTTAGCATCAATTGAATAGCTTACAAAGCCCATGCCTTTACTGAATTTTTTCAAGTTTTTTGCAATCTCATCAACGTTGAGTGATTCTAATGCTGATGCAATAATTTTCCGGTTTTTAGTATCGATCTTTTTATTAATATTAGTTTTATATTTATCATAAGCTCTTAATGCATCTTCAACATTACGAATCCTTTTTCCTCTGGATTGCTCCGCTATAGTTTTAGCCAGTTTTTCTGCTTTTTCTCCATAGGTATTAAAAACTTCTTTATAAAAATCAGTTGTAAATTTAACTGACTCCTTAATCTCCTCTGACTCTATTTTATTTATTTCATTTAAATCCTGCTCTATTTTCGGTTTCATCATTGGGTACAACCCGCCAAAAGAGCGCCAATAAATGGTATACATTAATTCAAGTTGTCCACTTTGATAGGCGCTTAACATTTTTTTATAAGGAGATGTCTTTTCGAAACGGCAATTACTGATCCCACAGACACCACATAATCCTTTTGCCATCGCATTCAGAATGTGGTCAGGAAGAATTCTGTTGTAACTTACATGAAGGGTTGGGAGTAGTAATACACCATCGCTTGCATAGGCATGGCCATTTTTCCAATGGTCTATTTGTGTATAATCATAATCCATAGAAATATCCTCATTAAGTGTGTTTTCCCACGGTACATATGTCTTTTATGCAAATGTACAATGCAGTTATCTACGATATTTCGTCAAAGGCTTTAAGATGATAAATTTCCTTAGTATTTAATAAATTACAACAGACTCAATTTTTATTGGGCAAAAAAAAGCCTTGATAGTTTCCTATCAAGGCTTTCGTCAGTAACTTGCTAAAATCAGAAACTAGCAGGTTTTGCCATTTCTGATGTCGCAACGTTGGCTGCTACATGTCCACCTGCGCCTTTAGATTCAAAGGTTGATGGCTCACGTTGATACTCTTTAATTTCAAAGTCTGAAGCCACTACAGCAGGCGCTGGGGCTTTCGTCATTGGTGAGTATGCATGACGTTTGTGTAAGCTAACTGCATTTGCTGTTGAAGCTGGTTCAATTACGGCAGTTTCAACAATTGCTGTAACTGCGGTTTCAATCACTACATCAGCAACGACAGGTTCAACAACAGTTTTGACCTCTTCAACGACTGCTGATTTTGTCTCTTCGATAACGTCGGCTGCGACACTCTCAACAATATTCTCAGCAACAACATTTTCAGGCACATCGCTTTCGATTGCTGCGGTTTCAACAACAACGCTGGCTTCAGTTTCTACTTTTGGTGCTTCGATAACAGTTTCAGTAACAACTGGGGCTTCAGTGAGCTCGGCTTTTACTTCAGCATGTTCAATTGGAGCAGCTACCACAGGGGCCTGAACGGTATTTTGTTGTTCCAGCATCTCTTCATTGGTCATGATAGCCATGCTTTCTTGTTGAGGCTGAACGACAGGGTAACGAATAAACACTTTACCAGAGGCTAATTCAGGGGAAGCTACAGCCGCCGCTAAAGGCATTGGTGATTTATTCAGATGACGTTCATCACGGTAACGGCGACGACGCTGACCACTCACACGCAGATGACGTGGTGAACGACGAGAACGGCGTGGAATGATGGTGTCTTGTTTTTCATCATCATCCAATTGTTCTGAGTTAGTCACTAAGTTGTCATCTTCGTCCAGCGAAACATGAGATTGTTTTTTCTCAACATTCACTGCTGCTGGTAATGCCGCAATCGGCGCAGATTTTTCTGCAACAACGGCGGTATCAGCAACCATTGACGTTTCTGCTGCTTGGTCATTGTCAGTCACACGAATTTTTTGTGTTAATTGACGACGTTGACGACGAGGAGCAACAGGACGTTGTTCTTCTTCATCTTTTTCTACAGCTGCATTATCAACAGCGGTTTGCTGGTTATCTTGCTGCGTTTTTGCAGTTTGTTGTTGACGTTTTTCATCTTGACGACGGCGACGTTCTGCACGCTGATCACGACGTTGCTGCTGATTTTCGCGGTTTGCATTGTCAGTGGTTTGCTCTTCAACTTGGTTCGTATTTTTGTTATTACGTCCCTTGTTGCGGTTGGCAGCATCTTCAGATTGTGCATTGCGATTATTACGGTTATCGCGGTTGTCACGATTGTCGCGGTTATCACGATTTTCGTAATTATCATCGCGGTCGCGACGATTGTTATTACGGCGGTCGTTATTATTACGACGACGATCATTATTGCGGCGACGGTCATTGTTATTTTGACGTGGTTTTTGAGCCGGTTTTTCAACCGCTTTTTCTTCTTCAGCAAAGAGACCTTTAAAGAAAGCAGCAATTTTGCTAAATAAACCAACTTTAGGTTGTTCATCCACTTTGGCACGAACAGGTGCTTTAGCCGGAGCTTCTTTTGGTTTCAGTGCAGGAACTTCAACTGGCTCTTGCAGTGCAAATGCTGAAATAGCAGGTTGCTCTGGTGCTTTACGCTCAGTCGTCGCTTCTTCACCGTGGTTTAAAGTTTCAGTTTCATGATACTGGGCTAAGTTGTAACTCAGAGTTTGAACTTCTTCACCTTTACGGATACGGATGACGTGGAAGTGAGGTGTTTGCATCTGGTCATTCGGTACAATCACAACGCGCACGTTACGCTGACGCTGCTCAATTTCCGTGACTGCTTGGCGTTTCTCGTTTAACAGGTATGACGCGATTTGCACAGGGACAATCGCATGCACTTCATGGGTATTTTCTTTCAGTGCTTCTTCTTCGATTAAACGCAGTACTGACAGTGACAGCGATTCGTTATCACGGATAGTCCCCGTACCTGTACAGCGTGGGCAGACGTGATGGCTGGACTCACCCAGTGATGGGCTAAGGCGCTGACGAGACATTTCTAACAGACCAAAGCGTGAAATACGTGCGATTTGAATACGCGCACGGTCTTGGCGAACGGCTTCACGTAGGCGGTTTTCAACTTCACGTTGGTGGCGAACTGGGGTCATATCGATAAAGTCGATAACAATCAGCCCACCTAAGTCACGTAAACGTAATTGACGTGCAATTTCGTCAGCGGCTTCAAGGTTAGTATTGAATGCCGTTTCTTCGATATCACCGCCACGGGTTGAGCGTGAGGAGTTGATATCAATAGCCGTTAATGCTTCGGTTGTATCGATAACTAACGCACCGCTTGAAGGTAAACGCACTTCACGCTGGAACGCCGATTCGATTTGAGATTCGATTTGATAGTGACTAAACAGAGGTACATCGCCACTATAATGTTTAATTTTGCTAGCAAAATCACCACGACCAATCGCTTCGATATGGTTACGTGCCATCTCAACCACTTTCGGGTTATCGATCAGGATTTCACCGATGTCAGGACGTAAATAATCACGGAAAGCACGGACAATCACATTACTTTCTTGGTGGATTAAGAACGGAGCTGGACGGTTTTCAGCGGCTTTTTGAATCGCTTCCCAGTGGCGTAAACGATACAGTAAATCTTGTTGCAGGGATTCTGCTGATTTACCCACACCCGCAGTACGGACGATGAGTCCCATACCATCTGGAATTTCTAAGCAAGATAACGCTTCTTTTAATTCTGTACGATCTTCACCTTCGATGCGGCGAGAAATACCACCAGCACGTGGGTTGTTTGGCATCAGAACTAAATAACTACCCGCTAAGCTGATGAATGTGGTTAAGGCTGCACCTTTATTACCACGTTCTTCTTTATCAACTTGAACAATAACCTCTTGGCCTTCTTTAAGCACATCTTTGATGTTAGGACGACCTTGGGAGTGGTAATTGCTAGGGAAGTATTCGCGAGCGATTTCTTTGATAGGCAGGAAACCGTGTCTTTCAGCGCCATAATCAACAAAAGCAGCTTCGAGGCTTGGTTCAATACGGGTGATTTTACCTTTATAAATGTTGGCTTTTTTTTGCTCATGACCTGGGCTTTCAATATCCAAATCGTAGAGTCGTTGCCCGTCAACAAGGGCAACACGCAACTCTTCCTGTTGAGTTGCGTTGATTAGCATTCTTTTCATGTTATTACTTACTCATTATTTTTTAAATAATAAAGAGCAGCGAAAGAAGGAGCTACTGTAAACCGATGGCCTCATGATTTTTACAAAGCCGTCTACCTCTCGGCAGTCGTTCGTATAGAGACGCGCAGTATTCGGTGAACCTGATTTTTAGATTAAAAATTCAGCGTTCTTAATCAGGATGCCGTAGATTTCTTAGAAAACGGAGACTCCCAACCCAATAAGCTAAAATTCGTTGCTCGCTAATTTATTTGATTTAGTTAGATGTCTTACGCCATTGCAGCATCGTTACGCCATCAAATAATAAATTCCTACAGTATTACGTCTAACTTGTATTCTACTAGCTAAAAATAATTATAGCCGAAAGTGCAAAAACACCTAAAGCTAACATAGCAAAGCCAATTTTCGTTTTTAAACATCTTGGCGCCGCTTATTATTCCATTGCCAAGTGCATTATAGCAAGTGCAACGTAAGTTATATGGAAATTTTATTAAGAAATTGAGCCAATCATGCAGAAATTGACCAATTTAAAAAAAAACATAAAAAAATTCGTGGAGTCGGTATGATATAACGATGTAAGTGAGACTATTTATTCATCAATCAGAGTTAACGCATTCCCGAATGAAAACAGAAAACCAAGTCCAATTTATTGATATTAGCGATGACGAAGCAGGGCAACGCATTGATAATTTCTTGCTGAGCAAGTTAAAAGGTGTTCCTAAGAGCATGATTTATCGCATCATCCGTAAAGGTGAAGTGCGCGTCAACAAAGGGCGAATTAAGCCTGAATACAAACTACTCGAAGGGGATCAAGTTCGCGTGCCGCCAGTGCGTGTGGCTGAACGTGAAACCGCACCTGTTTCAGCGAAATTGGATAAGGTGGCAGCATTAACAGATTGCATTCTATTTGAAGATGAATCCATTCTAGTCATTAATAAGCCATCAGGTACCGCGGTTCATGGTGGCAGTGGATTAAGCTTTGGCGTGATTGAAGGGCTGCGCGCATTACGTCCAGAAGCCCGCTTTTTAGAGCTGGTACATCGTTTAGACAGAGATACTTCCGGCATCTTATTGGTTGCTAAAAAACGTTCGGCGTTACGTGCGCTTCACGAACAATTACGCCTGAAACAGATGCAAAAAGATTATTTAGCGTTAGTGCGCGGTAATTGGCAGTCACATACTAAAGTTGTGCAAGCGCCGTTATTGAAAAATATTTTACAAAGCGGTGAGCGTATTGTTCGAGTGAGTAGTGAAGGCAAGCCTTCTGAAACACGCTTTAAAGTCGAAGAACGTTTTGAAAATGCAACGTTAGTTAAAGCGAGCCCAGTAACCGGGCGCACTCACCAGATCCGCGTGCATACTTTGCATGCAGGCCATCCAATTGCTTTTGATGATCGTTATGGTGATAGGCAATTTGATAGCCAGCTGGCAGATACAGGGCTGAAACGTTTGTTTTTGCACGCGTATTCACTGAAATTTACTCATCCTAAAACAGGTGAAGAGATGCGAGTCGTTGCGCCGTTACATAACGATTTGAATCAGTGCCTGAAAGTTTTGAGAGCGAAAAAAGCGCACTAATAATGATAATAAAGGTTAGCAACTCCCGCAGGTTAGCTAACCTTATTATTTAGTCTAAGAGTGGATTGACGCCATGCTGGCGTAACATTTCCAGCAATAAAATAGTCGGCAAACCAATCAGCGTGTTTGGATCTCGCCCTGAAAGTTTATCAAACAGGCTAATGCCTAGTCCTTCCGATTTAAAACTACCTGCACATTGATAAGGTTCGTCTTTATTTAGGTATTGGGTGATTTCTTCATCAGTGAGCTGTCTAAAATAGACATCGAAGGGTTCGCACTGGAGATTGAATTTACCTGTCGCACTATCTAATAAGCAAAGCCCAGTATAAAAAGTCACCCGATGACCTGACGCTGCCTTGAGTTGTTTAAAGGCATTATCAAAATTATGTGGCTTTCCGACGATTTTATCGTCAATGACACAAACTTGGTCAGAGCCAATAATTAAATGTTGTGGATACCGTTGAGCCAATGCATTGGCTTTTTCGTGAGATAAGCGCATCACTAAAGCTTGAGCCGATTCCTGTAGAACAGGGGTTTCATCAATGTTGGGCGCGGCGGCGAGAAATGGGATACCCAACTTCTTCAGTAAGGCTTGTCGGTATTCAGAGGTTGACGCCAAAATAATCGATTTCATGATTTTTCTCGAAACTCATAGCCAAAAGGGTTAACTCATTTTAAACTATATCCGCTTAACCGGCGATTTTTTGGTGAAAAGGCGAGTTTATCCCGCCTTTTTCTTTGACTATAGTTCATTACAAAGTTAATATGCGCGCCTTATGCAAAAGGTAAAATTACCCCTGACTATCGATGCGCAGCGTGCAGCTCAGAAAAACCTCGACTATGTCGGGAGTTACACACCTGAGCAAGTTACACGAATTGCCGAATCAGTAGTCAGTGTAGATAGTGATGTTGAAAGCAAATTATCATTTAAAATTGATAATCAGCGCTTGACGGTCATAGAGGGGCATTCTGAATTGGATGTCACCCTACAATGCCAACGTTGCAGAAAAGATTTCAAACATCATGTCTACGTATCGTATTGTTTTAGTCCTGTCGTCAGTGACGAAAAGGCCGAAGCATTACCGGAACAGTATGAACCAGTTTATGTAGATGAATTTGGTGAAATAAATTTGCTGGGAATGTTAGAAGATGAAATAATTCTATCCCTACCAGTGGTTCCGGTTCATGATTCTGAACACTGTGAAGTGTCCGAAGCGGACATGGTGTATGGTGAACTACCTCCTGAGGTAGAGAAACCAAATCCATTTGCCGTATTAGCCAGTTTAAAGAAAAGTACTTAAGGAGTAAGGTCAATGGCCGTACAACAGAATAAACCAACTCGTTCAAAACGCGGTATGCGTCGTTCACATGATGCACTGACTGCTACCCTAGTTTCTGTAGATAAAACTTCCGGTGAAACTCACCTGCGTCACCACGTGACTGCAGATGGTTACTACCGTGGCCGTAAGGTTATCAGCAAGTAATTGTTGATACTTTGGCTAGTCTAACCATCGCGTTAGATGCCATGGGCGGGGATGTTGGTCCCCGCGTCACGGTGCCTGCTGCATTGCAGGCACTGGCATCTAATCCAGCATTAAAATTACTGCTTGTCGGTCAACCCGAAGCCATTCATCCCTTGCTTGCACAACAAAGTGCTGAGCAAATTTCGCGTATCGAAATTATCCCTGCTGAAAACGTCATTGCTAACGATGCTAAGCCATCCCATGCAATTCGCCAAAGCAAAGGGACATCAATGCGAGTGGCATTAGAGTTAGTGAAGACAGGTCAAGCGCAGGCTTGCGTGAGTGCGGGTAATACGGGTGCATTGATGGGCTTGGCAAAATTGATGTTAAAATCAATTGAGGGTATTGAACGCCCAGCGTTAATGACCATTTTGCCAAATCAGAAAAAAGGAAAAACCGTTGTCCTCGATTTAGGGGCTAACGTGAATTGCAGCAGTGAAATGCTCGTGCAATTTGCAGTGATGGGTTCAGTGATGGCGGAAGAAGTTGCCAACATCAATCAACCTAAAGTCGCTTTACTCAATATTGGTGAAGAAGAGAGTAAAGGGCTGGACAATATCCGCGAAGCCGCCGCTATGTTAAAAGAAACGGCGTCAATTAATTACATTGGTTATGTTGAAGGCAACGAGTTGCTGACAGGTAAAACAGATGTATTAGTGTGTGACGGCTTCGCAGGTAATGTCTCACTAAAAACAATGGAAGGGGTGATTCGTGTCATTCTTTCATTGTTAAAATCAGCCGGTGAAGAGAACAAAAAAAGCAGTTGGTTTATGCAACTCGCTAAGAAATGGTTGAAAAAACGGCTAATGAAGCGTTTTGGGGATATGAACCCCGACCAGTATAACGGCGCGACTCTGTTAGGATTAAAAGGGATTGTCATCAAAAGTCATGGCGCAGCGAATGAGAATGCGTTTAAAGCCGCGATTGAACGTGCGGTACAGGCTGTTGAACGACAAGTTCCCGAAAGAATAACAGCTCGACTTAATATTGTTTTACCCAGGAGTGATCAATAACCTATGTACAGTAAAATATTAGGAACAGGCAGCTATTTGCCATCGCAAGTTCGTACCAATGCTGATCTGGAAAAAATGGTTGATACTTCTGATGAATGGATTGTAACGCGTACGGGTATTAAAGAGAGACGAATTTCAGCTGACTATGAGAACGTGTCCACAATGGGTTTCCAAGCAGCAAAAAATGCGCTGGAAATGGCACAGGTCGACAGCAGTGAAATTGGTTTAATTATTGTCGCGACAACATCCGCAACTCACGCATTCCCAAGCGCTGCATGTCAAATTCAGCAAATGCTGGAAATTAATGACTGTGCGGCATTTGATGTAGCAGCAGCTTGCGCTGGTTTTACTTATGCTATCAGTATCGCTGATCAGTTCGTTAAAACGGGCATGACTAAAAAAGCATTGGTGATTGGTGCGGATGCGTTATCTAAAACGTTAGACCCGAATGATCGCGGAACCATTATTCTATTTGGTGATGCTGCGGGCGCTGTGGTAATTGGCGCTTCTGAAGAACCGGGTATCATTTCTACACATCTGCACGCTGATGGGCGTTATGGAGATTTACTCTCCTTACCAAACCGTAGCCGCTGTTCAGATGACCAAGCTTACTTGTCCATGACAGGTAACGAAGTATTCAAAGTTGCTGTGCGTGAATTAGCCCATATCGTTGATGAAACATTGGCGCAAAACGACATAGCAAAAGAAGAACTTGATTGGTTAGTACCACATCAAGCAAATTTACGAATTATTTCCGCGACCGCAAAAAAATTGGATATGACCATGGATAAAGTGGTTGTTACGCTGGATCGTCATGGAAATACTTCTGCGGCATCAGTCCCAACAGCACTCGATGAAGCAGTGCGTGATGGTCGCATTCAGCGTGGCCAATTAGTGTTATTAGAAGCATTTGGTGGCGGCTTTACTTGGGGCTCCGCACTGGTTCGTTTTTAATTTACTGAGAAAACAAACATGACACAATTTGCTATGGTATTCCCGGGACAAGGTTCCCAGTCTTTAGGAATGTTAGCTGATTTAGCAGAACAAAATCAGCTGGTTAAAGAAACATTCGCTGAAGCGTCTGAAGCATTGGGTTACGATCTCTGGGCACTAGTTCAAAATGGACCCGAAGAAGAGTTAAATAAAACATGGCAGACTCAACCCGCATTATTAGCAGCGTCTGTAGCTATCTTCCGTGTTTGGCAAGCAAAAAATGGCAAAATGCCTGCATTGATGGCAGGTCACAGCCTTGGAGAATATTCAGCGCTAGTTTGTGCGGGCGTTATCGACTTCAAACAAGCCATTAAATTAGTGGAACTGCGCGGTAAACTGATGCAAGAAGCGGTTCCTGAAGGCACGGGCGCAATGTATGCAATCATCGGTTTAGATAACGAATCTATCGAGAAAGCATGCAAGGATGCAGCACAAGGGCAGGTGGTTTCACCTGTTAACTTTAACTCACCGGGTCAAGTTGTTATTGCGGGTGAGAAAGCTGCGGTTGAGCGTGCAGGTGCTGCTTGTAAAGAAGCCGGCGCAAAACGTGCATTGCCACTGTCTGTTAGCGTGCCTTCCCACTGTGCATTAATGAAGCCAGCTGCAGATAAATTAGCTGAAGCATTAGAAAAAATTGAATTTTGTGAGCCGACCTATCCAGTTATTAACAACGTTGATGTTAAAATGGAAACGTCTGCGAAAAATATCCGTGATGCATTAGTGCGCCAATTATATAATCCGGTGCGCTGGACTGAAACAGTCGAATTCATGGCAGAACAAGGCATTGAGCAATTGGTTGAGATGGGTCCAGGTAAAGTCCTGACTGGTCTAACCAAGCGAATTGTCTCTAATTTAACTGCCGTTGCAGTCAATGATCCTGTATCATTAGACTCGGCTTTAGAAACTATCTGAGGACGACAATGAGCTTTGAAGGAAAAATTGCACTGGTAACTGGTGCTAGCCGTGGGATCGGTAAAGCGATTGCTTTAACCTTGACTGCACGCGGTGCGACCGTTATCGGTACTGCAACAAGCGAAAAAGGCGCGCAAGCAATTACTGCCTATTTAGATGGCAAAGGTAAAGGCTTAGCGTTAAACGTGACAGATCCAGCATCAATTGAAGAAACATTGACCCAGATCCGTGCGGAATTTGGCGAAATTGATATTTTAGTTAATAATGCTGGTATTACGCGTGATAACTTATTGATGCGTATGAAGGATGATGAGTGGCAAGATATTATTGACACGAATCTTTCATCCGTTTACCGTTTGTCTAAATCCGTTTTGCGTGCCATGATGAAAAAGCGTTGTGGGCGTATTATTTCTATCGCATCTGTTGTGGGTGTCATGGGAAATGCGGGACAAACAAACTACGCGGCAGCGAAAGCTGGGCTGATTGGTTTTAGTAAATCATTAGCTCGAGAAGTCGCTTCTCGTGGTATCACTGTTAACGTTGTAGCGCCTGGTTTTATCGAAACTGATATGACTAAGGCATTGACAGACGAACAACGTGCAGGCATTTTATCTCAGGTTCCTGCGAATAGACTGGGTGATGCACAAGAAATTGCCAGTGCTGTAGCATTTTTAGCTTCTGACGAAGCTGCTTACATCACAGGTGAAACATTGCATGTCAATGGTGGCATGTACATGATCTAAAGAAATGAGGGAACCATTTGCATATTTTTGTGTTATCTAATACAAAATTATGCAAAATAATGGTTTCCACAGCCGGGATTGGGTTGTATCTTTTCCTGTATTTCATAAACTACGAAAACCATCGCGAAAGCGAGTTTTGATAGGAATTTTAATAGTATGAGCACTATCGAAGAACGCGTTAAGAAAATCATCGTTGAACAACTGGGTGTTAAAGAGGAAGAAGTTGTGAATACAGCTTCATTTGTTGATGACTTGGGCGCTGATTCTCTTGACACAGTAGAACTGGTTATGGCTCTGGAAGAAGAGTTCGATTGCGAAATCCCTGACGAAGAAGCTGAAAAGATCACTACAGTACAGGCTGCAATTGACTACGTCAAAGCATCTGAGTAATAGCGGTAAAACTTATCTAGGCGATCATTCGATCGCCTATGTTTCTTTTGTAACTAATTCCCTCCTTGGAGGACATACGTGTCTAAGCGTCGTGTAGTCGTAACCGGACTGGGCATGTTATCTCCTGTCGGCAACGCAGTTGAGTCATCATGGAAAGCTGTTTGTGACGGACAGAGTGGTATCAGCCTAATCGATCATTTTGATACTACTAACCACGCAACTAAATTTGCTGGCTTAGTAAAAGATTTCAACTACGAAGATTTTGACATCTCTCGCAAAGATGCGAAGAAGATGGACCCATTTATTCAATACGGTATTGCTGCGGGCTATCAAGCTATCAAAGATGCTGAATTGGAAGTAACAGAAGCCAATGCTACTCGTATCGGTTTGGCGATTGGTTCTGGTATTGGCGGGTTAGGTCTCATTCAAGACAACTGTGAATCTATGTTACACGGCGGTCCTCGTAAAGTGAGCCCATTCTTCGTACCTTCAACAATCATCAATATGGTTGCTGGTCACTTAAGCATTATGTATGGCTTTCGTGGTCCTAGCATCTCAATCGCTACTGCATGTACCTCTGGTGTTCATAATATTGGGCACGCAGCACGTATGATTGCGTATGGTGATGCTGATGTGATGTTGGCAGGTGGTGCCGAAAAAGCAACAACACCATTAGGTGTCGCTGGCTTTGGTGCAGCACGTGCATTATCAACCCGTAATGATGACCCACAAGCGGCTAGTCGCCCATGGGACAAAGACCGTGACGGTTTTGTTCTGGGTGATGGTGCAGGGGTTATCGTACTTGAAGAATATGAACATGCTAAAGCGCGTGGTGCGAAAATTTACGCAGAAGTCGCAGGCTTTGGTATGAGCAGTGATGCTTACCACATGACGTCACCACCAGAAAATGGTGAAGGCGCTGCATTAGCGATGGTGAATGCGCTAAATGATGCAGGCATTAAGCCAAGTGATATTGGCTATATCAATGCTCACGGTACATCAACACCAGCAGGTGACTTAGCGGAAGCGCAAGCGGTTATCTCTGTATTTGGTGAAGACACGAATGTATTAGTCAGTTCAACAAAATCCATGACAGGTCACTTATTAGGTGCTGCGGGTGCGATTGAATCTATCTTTACTATTCTGTCTCTGTGTGACCAAATCATTCCACCAACAATCAACTTAGATAATCCTGATGAGGGTTGTAAGCTTGATTTTGTTCCGGGTGAAGCCCGTAAAGTTGAAAACATGGAGTATGCTCTGTGTAACTCATTCGGCTTTGGTGGTACTAACGGTTCCTTAATTTTCCGTCGTTATCACGCGGAATAATCAATAATACCGTGCATTTCTAAGCTCCAGTGTCTTTGATACTGGGGCTTTATTTTTACCTTCTTTTTGCAGTACTCTTTGCTTTAGTTTATGATATTACACACTATGTTACTGCCTGATTTATCAGCTTTTATTATAAGAAATGGTCATGACTTATTGGGTTAACAGGGTTTCTTGTCAACAAATTGATATTACCGATCGCGCTATCGCCTTTGGTGATGGCTGCTTTACGACTATCCATGGTGTGAATCAACAAGCAAAGATGTTAGATAAGCACATTTTACGCCTACAGCAGGATTCTGCTCGTCTCAAATTACCGGTGATAGATTGGCCACAACTGACGCGACATATTGAAGAGGTTTGTGAGCAGCAAACGGATGAAGAGTTTGTGGTGAAAGTCATGTTAAGTCGTGGTCAGGGCGGTCGAGGTTATAGCTCTCAAGGATTTGAACATCCGACAATTATCGTGATGGTTTCTCCTTTCCCAAAACACTACGCAGCATTACAGTGCCAAGGGGCGTCGTTGTTGCTCAGTCAAATTCCATTAAGCCGCAATCCACTCTTAGCTGGCATGAAGCACTTAAATCGATTAGAGCAAGTGTTGATCCGCCAAGAAATTGATGATGCAAAATTAGACGAGGCCGTGGTGTTAGATACGAATGGCGCCATCGTTGAATGCTGTAGCGCCAATATTTTTTGGCGTATAGGGCGTGATGTTTACACTCCGATTCTTAGTCACTCCGGCGTCAATGGATTAATGAGACAAAAGATCATAGCACAGCTCAATAATAGTCAGTACCATCTGGCAGAAGTCGAGCGCTTTCCCGCCATTTTGACTCAATGTGATGAAGTGATTATTTGCAATGCTTTAATGCCTGTTTTACCGGTGAAAAGTATTCGGTTTTCAGAAGATAAAACAATCCGTTATCAATCAAGAGAACTGTTTGAGTATTTACTATTACAGCGACAAATTTAAAGCTGATAACTATTTAACTTATATCATTCATCGACAAACAATTATTCATCGACAAACAATGCACTTAAGTGACCCATAATGAAATTAGCGAAAAAAATAACACTGATTGTCTTTGTCCTTGCGGTTATTGGCGCGATTGTGGTGTATCTGCAATATCGCCAAATTCTTGATTATGCGAAAAAGCCCATAAACATTGTCCAAGAAACAATTTTTACTGTGCCTTCTGGAACAGGGCGAGTGGCCTTAGAAGCGTTGCTTATCAAAGAAAAATTCATTGAAGAAGGGCATAATTTCCAACTTCTTCTTAAAGCGCGTCCTGAATTAGCTCAATTCAAAGCGGGCACCTATCGCTTACAGCCAAATATGACTGTGGAGCAATTATTAGCGTTGATCGCCAGTGGAAAAGAAGCACAATTTAGTATTCGTTTTATTGAAGGTAACAAATTGGCTGATTGGAGCAATATTTTGCGTGATGCTCCCTATATGCAACATAAAACTCAAGATGCTACGCCAACTGAGCTTTATGCCATGCTGGATTTTAAAGAGGGAGATAACCTCGAAGGTTGGTTATACCCCGATACCTATTTATACACTGCGGGAACCAGCGACGTTGAGATACTCAAGCGCGCTTATAAACGCATGCAAGCTGCGGTGGACGAAGAGTGGAAAGGTCGCGATAAAGATCTACCCTATAAGAATGCCTATGAAATGTTGATCATGGCATCGATTGTTGAAAAAGAGACTGGCGTGGACAACGAACGTGCGCAGGTTGCTTCGGTGTTTGTGAATCGCTTGAAGAAAAACATGCGCTTACAAACAGATCCTACGGTTATCTACGGGTTAGGGGAAAACTATCGTGGTAAAATTTACCGTAGTGATTTAGATAACTATACCGCGTATAACACATATAAAATCGATGGTTTACCGCCAACGCCAATTGCCATGCCGGGTCTGGCTTCGATAAAAGCGGCAGCTCATCCAGCAAAAACAGATTATTTATACTTTGTCGCCGACGGTACAGGCGGACATACTTTTAGTCGCAATCTTAACGACCATAACCGCGCTGTTAAGGTTTACCGACAAATTGAGCAAAAGAATTGATAAACGAAATGAAAAACCAATTTATTGTTATTGAAGGATTAGAAGGTGCGGGTAAAACGACGGCAATCAATACCGTTGTTGACACATTAAAACAAGCTGGCATCCATGATATGGTGTTTACCCGTGAACCGGGTGGTACGCCGCTTGCGGAAAAACTACGTGAATTGATAAAGCAAGGCATTGAAGGTGATAGAGTCACCGACAAAGCTGAGCTATTAATGTTGTACGCGGCGCGTGTTCAGTTAGTTGATACCGTCATCAAGCCTGCGCTTTCTGCAGGAAAATGGGTTATCGGTGACAGACACGATTTATCCTCCCAAGCTTATCAAGGTGGTGGCCGTGAAATCGATCGCCATTTAATGGCTTCATTAAGAGACCTCGTCCTTGGTGAATTTAAACCTGCACTGACGCTCTATTTAGATTTACCGCCAGAATTGGGTTTACAACGCGCCCGCTCTCGCGGTGAATTAGACCGTATTGAGAAAGAATCACTGGCTTTCTTTGAACGTACCCGAGCGCGTTATTTAGAATTGGCAGCGGCAGACGACACGATTTTAACCATCGATGCGAGCCAAAATATTGAACAGGTGCAAGCCGATATTCGCAGTACTTTACTGACGTGGCTGGCAAAATAAGGCACTAATGATGAATTGGTATCCGTGGCTTAATGAGACTTATCGTCAATTAATTAGCGCCTATCAAGCAGGACGTGGACACCACGCGTTGTTGATTCACTCAATAGCGGGCAATGGGGCTGAGGCATTAAGCTATGGCGTGAGCCGTTGGTTGATTTGCCAAGATAAAGACGGTTTAAAAAGCTGTGGAGAGTGCCATAGCTGTCGCTTAATGTTGGCAGGTACACATCCTGATTATCATGTTCTAGAGCCTGAAAAAGGGAAAACAACCATCAGTGTTGATGCGGTTCGTAAACTGACAGAATCGTTAAGTGGTCATGCACAGCAAAGTGGTGCAAAAGTCATTTCCATTCCCGATGCACAAGCACTGACGGATGCCGCGGCTAATGCGCTGCTCAAAACCTTAGAAGAGCCCGCAGGGCAAACCTACTTTTTATTAGGTTGTGAAAAAATTGATAGTTTGCTGGCGACATTAAGAAGTCGCTGTTTAACTCATTTTTTACCTGCACCGGATCAGCAAGTTGCGTTGTATTGGCTGCAAAAACAGCAGGCGGGCTTATCCGCAGAAGATGCTGTGACTGCGTTAACATTGTGTCAAGGTGCTCCTGTTGCCGCATTACAGTTGCTTAAGCCGGAGCAGTGGCAACGACGTCAGCTATTGTGCAATGAGTTAGAGCAGAGCTTACGTCAGAAAGATTTTTTAAAGCTTTTGCCAGCGTTAAATACTGACAATGGACCTGAATGCATTAATTGGCTACTCGGGTTAATTGCCGATGGCATAAAATTGCAGCAAAAAGCAGGGCAATATGTTGTTAACCAAGATAAAATGGCGTGCGTCACTTTGTTGGCTACATCCATGAGCAGCTCGCAGCTATTGGATGTGTATAGCCAGTGGCAAGGGTGTCGTTACCAGCTATTAACCGTGCCTGCACTGAATCAGGAATTGATCCTGACCAACCAATTATTACACTGGGAAGCGTTATTCGCTTCGCCTTCAAGATAAAAAGAGTAGACTATGTTTGTTGTTGATTCACACTGCCATCTCGATTGTTTAGATTACGAAAAACTACACACTAACGTCGATGATGTTATTGCAAAGGCATCTGCACGAGATGTCGGCTTTATGTTAGCCGTGGCAACCACTTTGCCAGGTTTTGAAAGCATGAAACAGTTAATTGGAAAGCGCGACAATGTCGCGTTTTCTTGCGGTATTCATCCATTGAACTTGGATGAAGGTTATGATTTTGAAAAATTGGCGCAATTAGCGGCGGGCAGTGAAGTGGTCGCGCTCGGTGAAACGGGCTTAGATTACTATTATCAGCAAGAGAATGCGGCACTACAGCAAGAGTCATTTCGTCAGCATATTCGCATTGGTCGTCAAGTGAATAAGCCCGTGATTGTGCATACTCGTTCCGCTCGAGAAGATACACTGACTATTTTACGTGAAGAGAAAGTTGACGAGTGTGGCGGTGTGTTGCATTGCTTTACGGAAGACCAACAAACGGCCATCGATTTACTGGATTTAGGGATGTATATCTCTTTTTCTGGTATTGTCACGTTCCGTAATGCTGAACAGATCCGAGAAGCAGCGCGAGTTGTGCCATTAGATAGAATTTTAGTGGAAACAGATTCACCTTATTTAGCCCCAGTACCGCATCGTGGTAAAGAGAACCAACCTGCGTATGTGCGTGATGTGGTGGAGTATATGGCTGTATTGAAAGGGGTGAGTGTTGAAGAAATGGCACAAATTACCACAGAAAACTTCAACCGTTTATTCCATTTACACGTTGGGCAATAAATAGATAACGATTAAATTATTAAGGAATTTGTCATGGCAGAAGAGACTATTTTCAGTAAAATTATTCGACGTGAAATCCCGTCTGAGATCGTCTATCAAGACGAACTGGTCACTGCATTTCGTGATATCGCGGCACAAGCACCGACGCATATTTTGATTATTCCGAACAAATTAATTCCAACCGTGAATGATGTGACGATTGATGATGAGCTGGCATTAGGTCGCTTATTTACCGTGGCGGCGAAAATTGCGAAAGAAGAAGGGATTGCTGAAGATGGCTATCGCCTGATTATGAACTGTAACAAGCATTCAGGGCAAGAAGTCTTCCACATTCATATGCACTTAGTGGGTGGACGTCCATTAGGCCCATTGTTGGCTAAGTAATTCATCATGAAACGTGCTGCATCAACCTTAAAATACATCGCCACACTGAGCTTACTCATGTTGTTTCTCAGTGGTTGTGCTTGGAATAAAAAAACAGGGTTATCATTTAATGATCAGCAGCGCATCGTGATGGAGCCTTCCGTGCTAGCAGCGGGCGTGATTGTAGAAAAACCAGTGATCAAGGTCGGTAGTGTAACGGCGACCGCAACTATCAATATGAGCAATATTGAAAAGAAACCGGTCACTGTGATGTATCGTATCTTTTGGTATGACGAGCAAGGACTGAGAGTGGATTCAACAAAGAGTCAATCTCAAGTCATCCCTGCTAATTCGTCAGTGATGCTAAAAGAGGTCACAACATCCCCGCTTGCACGTAATGCGCGTATCTATGTTTTCTTACCTTCAATAGCTGGAGAGTCACAATGAAACGGATCTTATTGGTCGCAGCAGCAGCATTTATTTTGGCAGGTTGTCCGTCAGTCCCTCAAGGGCCTAAACCCCCGATTGTTCCAGTTGAACCGAGTGTAACACCGAAACAGCCTGAAAAGCAGCCGGAATTAACACCTCCACCACCAACAGACACAGTACCGATGCCACCAAAGCAGCAAACCATTGATTGGGCTGGGGCATTACAGCCGTTAGTCAAGAAAATGGTGGCGGACGATGGTGTTGAAAGTGGCAAAGTTTTGCTGGTCGATTCTGTCAAAAATAATACCAGCGGAAGTTTACCTTCACAGGCAGTCACGGCTGCATTAACCAGTGAAGTCATGAAAACCAATAAGTTTAAAGTGGTTCCTCAAGGCGTCGTCAGTGCTGCCCGTAAAACATTGGGACTGTCGCAGGATGATAGTCTGGTAACTCGCAGTAAAGCGATTGGTTTAGGACGTTACGTCCAAGCGCAATATGTGATTTACAGTGTCATGTCAGGCTCTTCTAAAGAACGCAGCATTGAAATGCAGTTAATGGACGTGCAAACCGGTGAGATTGTGTGGTCTGGAAAACAGAGTATTGAGTAATCAATCATCACTGTTTGCATTACTTGCTGAATGCTTCCCAGCTGTTTTAGCATCATGCTGGGAAGTCTCGCCATTAGCAGGGTTATCAGGTGGCAGCTATTTAGTTGAAAAGCGATACGCTACTCAAACTCAAGATACGGTTCCTTCCATCAAATTAATCGCCCGCTCAGATGGGCAAGCGCAAAATGCGTTGTATGTTAATCGCCGTAAAGAAGCGCATATTCTTAAGCAACTGAAAGATTTTCCTTATTCACCTCAAGTCATCGGGCGTAATACCCATTGGTTATTATTGGAATGGGTTGATGGAGACCATCCTAGCTGCGAACAATTTCTTTCCTCTGAATTTCAAAAAAACTTGGCAGAGATCGTTGCTAAGCTCCATAATCATGACGTATTAAATTACCGATTACCGTTACGTAATGAGATTGCTCATTATGGCTATTTAATTGATAATAAAAGAGTCTCTGCACGCTGGAAGCGGGTACATCGTCGCTTTCTACGCACGCCAATGCCAAAGGTATTAAAGCTCGCACCCGCTCATATGGATATTCATCCGGGCAATGTGCTGTGTGAGCAAGGGGTACCAAAAATGCTGGTGGATTGGGAATATGCGGCAAATACCGATATTGGTTTGTCCTTAGAAACCTATTTTCAATTCAATAGCTTGACGGTAGAACAGCGAGATTATTTCTTGACGCAATATTGCTACACCTATGGCGCCTATAAAGATAAATTCCGTTTGGCAGAGCACTGCCTGCAATGGGAGCCGTGGGTCAAATACATGACGTTAATGTGGTATGAAGTCCAGTGGAGCCAGCGTCAAGAAGCGCAGTTTTTAAACGATTCCTCCCCATTACGAGACTATTTTGGTCTTTGATTGGGTAATATAAAATCTCCGTGAATACACGAGAATTTGTGAAAATTAATCAAGTGAGGCATGTTATGGGTCCGATAATGCTGGATGTTCAGGGTTATGAACTGGACAACGAAGAGCGTGAAATTTTAGCTCATCCACTGGTAGGCGGGTTGATTTTATTTACTCGTAACTTCCATGATGCGGCACAGTTGCGTGAGTTAGTGCGACAAATCCGTGATGCATCAAGACACCGTTTATTGATTGCTGTGGATCAAGAAGGTGGCCGTGTACAGCGTTTTCGTGATGGGTTTACCGCATTACCTTCTGCACAAGCTTTTGCTGAACTGAACAATCAGATGGATGGTGCTAAATTAGCACAAGAAGCAGGCTGGTTAATGGCCGCAGAAATGATTGCTATGGATATCGACATTAGCTTTGCACCTGTGCTGGATTTAGGGCATGAAAGCATCGCCATTGGTGAGCGTTCATTCCATGCAGATCCTGAAATTGCGATGATGATGGCAGAGCGTTTTATTCGCGGTATGCACAGCGCAGGAATGAAAACCACAGGTAAACACTTCCCTGGGCATGGCGCCGTCAAAGCAGATTCCCATAAAGAAACGCCACGAGATGATCGCCCACTCGAGCAAATTCGTGGCAAAGATATGTCTATTTTTAAAGACTTTATTCAGCGTGAATTGCTTGATGCGATTATGCCTGCTCACGTGGTTTATACTCAAGCGGACGACCGTCCTGCGAGTGGTTCACCATTCTGGCTAAAATCGGTATTACGTGAGCAGCTTGGTTTCGATGGCGTTATCTTCTCTGATGACTTATCGATGGAAGGTGCTGCCATTATGGGAAGTTACCCAGAGAGAGCGAAAGCCTCATTGAATGCGGGCTGTGACATGATCCTTGTTTGTAATAATCGAGAAGGTGCGGTGAGCGTACTGGATAATTTACCGAAACAAAGTGACAGCCGCGCTTCTAAGCTGTACCACAGTGGCCGCCAGTATTCACTGAATGAGCTACAATCGGTGGATCGTTGGAAGCAAAGTCACCGTCAATTAGTCGAATTACATGAAAAATGGCAAGAACACCGTAACCGCTAATTAAACTGTGTTGAAATTGAACCGATGGGATAATGACCCATCGGTTTTTTTTATCCTAAATTCACTGAATAAGTTACGGGTAACCTCATTGATATAAATTGAATAGAAGCAAAGATAGAGATTATCCAAATTGATTAGTAATACTGTATCTATATTCAATATGTGTGTAAAAATCACACGTTAATATTAGTTGCTACATGGAATTAACTAGGAATAATTCCTAGTTAGAATGATTAATTGGCGTTAAATAATCTCTCTATAGATGATAAATATTCTTCATTTCAACTAATCAAACCAGTATATCGCTTAAAAACAGAATGATTGACTTAGCCATTTATTTAAATAGAAGGTCTGAATTATGGGTTAATGTTATTGATTTAAATAAAAATGTTATTTCACTTTAGTAAATAACATTTCATTAAAATATAGATGACTAAAATAGCAAAATTATTGTTTAAATATGGAATTCAATTAATAGCTGCAATAGCCAATAAAGTGATTGATATCACATCGAATGATGTGTGATTTGCAATGTATCTGGTTTGTTGTGACGCTGATCGTGTTAATTGACATAAAATTACGTTAGCATACTTTTCATTATGAATATCAACGCAAAGTGCTCCTTATCAGAGTGCGGTTGAATATTGCCCAAATAAGTTTGAAATCATGGTGTGAACTTAAATTAAATTCGCACGTTTGGATTAATTATTTCGACTTATAAAATAATTAAATTTTATTCTTAACGCCAAGAAAATAAATTGTGCTTAAAGAATAGAGGATGCAACTTAAATTAAATAATCATTAAAGACTATTGCAGTAATTAAAGCTAAATAAAATTGTTACTTATTGAAAGATAGCAAGGTGCCATAACACCCAATGAAAATTGGGTGCGGGTAGTTATATTCTAATAATCACGACTAGGTTTAATTTAAATGAAAGTCAAAAAAATAGCGTTAATATTGTTTCCATCTTGTTTCGTTGCGTTTGGGGCTAATGCTGGCGATTGGGAAAATGCCATCAAGGAAAACTCATTTGTTGCAGATTCTGAATTAGAACTTTCTACACGAAATATGTGGAAATACCTGAAGTCAGAAAACCGTTACGATGCCAACGAGCAACGTTACAGAAAACAAGTTGCACAAGCTTGGGGTCAGAATATTCAGTTAGACTACCAATCAGGGTATTTTGCTGATTTTATCGGGTTTGATGCTTCTTATTACGGCGCAATCAAACTGGCAGCAAGTAAAGACTTCGCCTCTCGAGCAATTTTATATAACGATGATGGCGAAGCGAAAGGCTATAACAAAATTGGTCAGCGTTACGCTAAATTTAAATTAGATTTTGAACCTGTTAATTTCAAAGGTAAAGCGGGTTGGTTCACGTTGAAAAATACGGGGATTTTTACCAACTCTCAGCGTTTATCTTTAAACACCTATAATGGTTATTATACCAACACCGCAATTAGCGATTGGAACTTAGATTTGCTCTATCTTGATGGCAAAGTGATGCGTCGTGATAGCCCAAATATTGACAGAATGTATTTCCGTGACGGAAATGGTGTTAATCACGATATCAACCATGTGGTTACAGGTGGCATTAACTACAACACCAAACCATTGAAAGCTTCTTATTTTATTGGTCAGGCTGATGATGTTTTCCGTCAACAAGGTTTAGAGATCAAATATAAACTTAACTCAGATATCACCTTATCTTCTCAAATTTATGGTCATGAATATGGTAGCGATGGTAAGCGTACATCGACAGATACCAAACGTGGCAAACAAAACTTTGATAAGCGTGCTTGGCACTATGCGGGTGAAATTGAGTGGCGCGTTCCAGAAACACCATGGACTTTAATGACGGGCATCACGCATACCACCGCACATAAAACCAATGGCGTAGGGCAATTTGCACGTAACCCAATTGGTAACACTCGTGGACGTTTTAATTCACCAGCCTATGCCGATATCGACTATGTTCGTGATGGCGAAACCATGTTGGCGTTAAAAGCCGAATATCAAGTTAACCCAACTTGGTCTGTCGGGGCTAACAGTAACTACAGTGAATTCTCTTACTCCGGTGAGCGTTTAAAACAAGGTCAGGTTGGCTTATTTACTTACTGGAAACCAACTGAAAACCTTTCCGTTTCATTAAGTGGCGGTATGGGCTGGCACCATCAGCAAGAGTCTGATAACTCCACGCCAAAACTGTATGATGGTGAGTCGCGTCGTGCACATTCTTTATCCGGTTCGATGACAACCACTTATCGCTTTAAAATGTAATTGAGGGCAATGAATAGATGAATCATAAAATCAGTTTAGTGACATTGCTGGTATCAGGTGCTTTATTAGCAGGCTGTGCCACAAAACAGAGCGATACCGTAAAAGTTCAAGTCATTGGTATTAACGATTTCCACGGTGCATTACAAGCGCCGGGGGATGGTAAACTCGGTGGAATCGAATCCATTGCAACACTGGTTAAGCAATTAAAAGCGGAAAACGACAACACCATTATTGTCGGCGCAGGGGATTTAGTGGGTGCGAGTCCATTACTGTCATCGATGTTCTACGATGAACCGACCATTGAAGCGCTTAGCGCAATTGGTCTTGAGACTAGTGCAGTCGGTAACCATGAGTTCGACAAAGGTAAAATCGAGTTACTGAGAAAGCAAAATGGGGGATGCCATCCTACCGCAGGCTGTGTGGGTAAAGAGTCTTTTGCTGGTGCAGACTTTAACTATTTAGCCGCGAACGTGATTGTCAAAGAGACCGGTGAAACGCTATTCCCATCTTATTACGTTAAGAAATTTGATGGCGTACCAATGGCATTTATTGGCTTAACGCTGGAAGGAACGCCTGCCATCGTTACACCAAGTGGTACTGCGGGCTTAGAGTTTAAAAATGAAGCCGAAACCATTAACCAGCAAGCGAAATTGCTTAAGGCGCAGGGTATTCGTAGCATTGGTGTGTTGATCCACGAAGGGGCAACTCAGCAAGTGGATACCAAGGTTAAAGATATTAACCGTTGCGATAACATCAAAGGACCTATTGTCGAGATCGTTAAGCAGCTCGATGCGGATGTGGACTTTGTGGTGAGCGGCCATACGCATCAAGCGTATAACTGTGATATTAATGGAAAAAAAGTCATTTCAGCACAATCTAACGGGACATTATTGTCTCAATTGAATATTGAAATCGATAGAAAAACCAAGGATATCGTTAGCATTAATGCGAAAAATATTCCGGTAGAAACCAGCCGTTATGAGAAAGATCCACAATTAAGCCGTTTTATCCAAAACTATGAACGCATCTCCAAACCGATTGCTGAACAAGTGATGGGTACGTTGAGTGCGCCGGCGGATAAAAAACTAGCGGCGGGTGGGGATTCAACATTAGGTAAAATTATCGCCGATGCTCAGTTATATGTTGCTGCGACTCCAGATGCGGGCGGCGCTCAAATTGCCTTTATGAACAGCGGCGGTATTCGTGCTGATCTCAAAGCAGGGGAGCTGACTTACGGTGATATCTTTACGGTGCAGCCATTCTCGAATGTGGTCGTTACGCAATCATTAACTGGCGCGCAAATCAAACAAGCGTTAGAGCAACAGTGGGATCGTGAACGCCCGCAAGTCATGCCAGTTTCCCACGGTTTTTATTACGAATGGGATGACAGTCGTGCGGTAGGCGATAAAGTGATTGCAAGCTCAATGAAATTAAATGGTAAGCCAATCGATATGAAGAAAAACTATCGTGTCGCTGCCAATGAATTTCTGGCAACCGGTGGTAGCCGTTTCTCTGCCTTTAAACAAGGTAAAGACCGTATCTATAGCCTGCCGGATAACGAAGCGCTGATGAAATACTTCAAAGATAACTCGCCAATTCAGTTGCCGACTGACGAACGTATTAAGAAAGTGAAGTAAAATACCCCCACAAAATGCTAGGTTTCCAAGCCCGAGAATAACGCCATTCTCGGGCTTTTTTGTCTCTAAGTTAAATAAAGCTGACTCGTTTCTTTTTTTTCAAAAAATGATTTGACGAGCGTGATCGTTGTCATAATAATCAACTAAATTGATTTGCATCAACATTTGGTATGACCAAATAACCAAGCATGATATTCTTCAAACCCAAACAAAATAAAAGACGGTGAATTAGTGTTATTTAAGTTTTTTGTTATTAGAAATCTTAAATAACATTAATATATTTTATATGAGGGGCGTATGACCTTAACTCAACCTAAAATCGTTGTTGTAGGCGGTGGTGCTGGTGGTTTAGAACTGGCAACACGTTTAGGACGTAAATTAGGGCGTAAAAAACGTGCGGATATCACACTGATTGACCGTAACCCAAGCCATTTATGGAAGCCATTACTTCATGAAGTGGCGACAGGTTCACTGGATGATGGTGTTGATGCTATTAGCTATTTAGCCCATGCTCGTCACAATGCATTTCACTTCCAATTAGGCTCCCTCACGAATATCGACCGAGAAAACAAAAAAGTGGTTCTCGGTGAATTGCGTGATAAAGATGGCGAGCTGTTAGTGCCATTGCGTGAAATTGATTACGATATTTTAGTCATGGCGTTGGGAAGTGCCTCGAATGATTTTGGTACCCCAGGCGTAAAAGAAAACTGCATTTTCCTTGATAGTCCTGCACAAGCTCACCGCTTTCACGATGAAATGCTGAATTTATTCTTGCGTTATTCAGTACGTGATAATGCGGAAGAAAAAGTGAATATCGCCATTGTCGGCGGTGGAGCAACGGGGGTTGAGCTTTCTGCAGAACTGTATAATGCAGTGGAGCAGTTAACGAGCTATGGCTTTAAAGGGTTAGATACTGATGCGCTAAATGTGACCTTAGTGGAAGCGGGGGAGCGTATTTTACCTGCATTACCACCGCGTATTTCAAGCGCTGCACATCAAGAACTGAATAAATTGGGCGTGAAAGTTTTAACCAAGACCATGGTGACCAGCGCGGATGCCGATGGCTTAAATACCAAAGAAGACGGCAAAATTTATGCTGACTTAATGGTGTGGGCGGCTGGGATCAAAGCACCTGACTTTATGAAAGATATTGCAGGTTTAGAAACAAACCGTATCAATCAGTTGGTGGTTAAGCCGACATTACAAACCACGTTGGATGATGGAATTTTCGCTATTGGTGACTGTGCGTCTTGTGCAAAACCAGAAGGTGGTTTTGTCCCACCAAGAGCACAATCCGCTCATCAAATGGCGAGCTTATGCTATGACAATATCGTGGCATTAATGAAAGATAAGCCACTGAAAAACTACATTTACAAAGATCATGGTTCATTAGTTTCGTTATCTCGTTTTAGTACGGTAGGTAGCTTGATGGGGAACTTAATGCGTGGAGATATGATGGTAGAAGGGCGTATAGCTCGTTTTGTCTACATTTCCCTATATCGCATGCACCAAATTGCATTACATGGCTATATAAAAACGGGCTTAATGATGCTGGTTGGCAGCATTAACCGTATTATTCGACCTAAACTGAAATTACATTAATCTGTAGTTATCGTTTTTTCAGTTCTGCAATCGCAAGGATATACACGCTTATCAGTGAATAATCGTGTGTATCCTCCAATCAGAATAAAGATGTATTTAAAATAATAGACCCAGTTAAAATGGTACATATATTTTAAATATTTATTCATTAAATAAACGCCATAAAGTCAGCTAATTACCCTAATGAGTTTGGGTTAAGTGTGATTTAATACAAAAAGGCAGCATATTGTTAATTTAAATCGCTCATGATATCCATTCATTGGGGTTTTTATTTTTTTTGTTATAAAACAAAGTAGTAGGTGGGCTTTTTATTTGGTGTAATATATTGAAATGGATTTAGTTAATTATTTACGACTATTCACGGTAAACTTATTACGCGTAAGTAAATAAGATGTATGTCTCATACTCAGACTAATCTAAAAAACCATATTTATTGTATGTAATTAATGTAGTTGATACTAGATAAGCTACAATAGCTAACACATTCACTATTTAAAAAAAGGGCAAGCGATGAAGCTAAAAATTAAGTTGTTGTTAGCCGCATTCGTTGTTGTTTGCCTAATTGCTGTCGTTTATTTCTCTTTTGTGCGCAGTGACGAAGTAAAAATTGCCACTGTTTTATCTACCGAACCCATTAGGGCAACGCGTATGGTGGAACATGAAAACTGTTCGGTCACGGGTATTTTAGGCACATTCACGCAAGAGTCGTTATCTCGTTGGCATCCCGCTCAACGCGAATGCAGAACCATTTTGATGATCCAATCCTTACAAGGCAGGTCGCTACCTCCATTCTCCAGCAATGAACCAGGAACGTGTGTGATCACCAAAAGTTTAGAGCAGATTATTGTGGGTTATGATGTGATTTACCGTATTGGCGATACGATTGGTAAAGTGAGAATGCCGTATGAGCCAACGGTGTTTATTCCTCTAAATGAAAATGGGCAGTTAGATTTAACCATGTCCAGTAAAGCGGCATGTGAAACCCTGCGTGAAGGGGCAAAAGGCATTTTGCCATTCTACTGTATGAAGCCAGATGATCTACCAAAAGCTTACCAACCGTCTACCGTACTGGAAGTTAAAACGGGTAAAAATACCTTTGGAATGTTTGAGTAGAAAGAGAAACCATGCTGAAAAAATTACTGGAATTTTTAGGTTTCAGGTCACGCAATATCCCCTCATTTAATGAACTCATGTTGAAAGCCAAAAGTGGTGACCTCGATGCACAGTACAAGATTGGTACTCTGTATGATGTAGGGGAAGGCGTTGAAGAGAATGAGGAAAAAGCCATTGAGTGGTATCTGAAAGCCGCTAGCCAAGGGCATGCTCAAGCGCAATATATGATGGGCATGATGTATGAAACCAGTGAGCGTTTATCTGATGACTCTCACCAATCCTTAGAATGGTTTCAGAAATCTGCGGCGCAGGGCAATAGCGATGCTCTGGGACACTTAGAAGCGATAGGTCACTCGATAGATAATAAAAAGTAGTCATTTATTGGTTAAAACTACATAAAAGAAAGCCATCGAATCGTAGTGAATCGATGGCTTTTTTGTTGAGGATGATTGCCCCTACGATGCCAGCTGATGCTCATCAAAATCAGCGACTAGCTGCTTGATAAAGTCTAAACGCGTCGCTCTGTCGGCTAAATCGTGGAAGAATTTCAAACGGACAGGCCCTTCCATGCGGAACGTTTTCGGCTGATTTTGCAGTAAGCTGATTAAGAACATCGGATCGACTTTGTTGCGTTCATTAAACTCAATAAATCCGCCTTTCTCATGAGCTTCAATCCGCTTCATGCCCAGTTTCTGCGCTTGTAAACGAATGCCTGCTGTCAACAGCAAGAATTTACCTGCATCAGGTAAGGTACCAAAGCGGTCGATTAGCTCGATACGCAGCTCATCCAGTTCGGTCTGATCTTTAGCGCTGGCAATACGTTTATAGAAAGACAGGCGGATATTCACATCATGGATATACTCATCAGGCAGCAGTACTGGCATACGCAGTTCCACTTCAGTTTGCTGACTGGTGAGATCCTCCAGGGATGGCTCGCGTCCTTCTTTCAGTGCATCGACCGCACTTTCGAGTAACTCCATATATAAGGTGAAACCGATGGTAGTCATCTGCCCACTTTGGTCTTCCCCCAATAGCTCGCCAGCTCCACGAATTTCAAGGTCATGAGTCGCTAGCGCAAACCCAGCCCCTAAATCTTCAAGAGACGATATTGCTTCAAGGCGTTTCTGTGCATCGGTGGTCATGGCTTTTGGATGCGGTGTCAGCAGGTAAGCATAAGCTTGGTGATGGGAACGACCCACACGACCGCGTAGCTGATGCAACTGCGCTAAACCAAAGTGGTCAGCACGTTCAATAATAATGGTATTTGCGGTTGGGATGTCGATACCCGTTTCAATAATCGTGGTGCAGATCAAGACATTAAACCGTTGATGGTGGAAATCCGTCATAACTCGCTCAAGTTCGCGCTCTCGCATCTGTCCATGACCCACAACAAATCGCGCTTCAGGCACTAAGGCTTCAAGACGCGCTTTGGCTTTTTCGATATTTTCCACATCATTATAAAGATAATAAACCTGACCGCCGCGTAAGGTTTCCCGCAGAATCGCTTCGCGCACCACTAAATCATCATATTGGCGAACAAAGGTTTTTACGGCTAAGCGGCGAGCGGGTGGGGTTGCGATAATTGATAAATCCCGCATACCACTCATCGCCATATTCAGGGTACGTGGAATAGGTGTCGCCGTTAAGGTCAGAATATCCACGTCAGCACGCATCGCTTTAATGCGCTCTTTATGACGAACTCCGAAACGGTGCTCTTCATCCACTACCAGTAAACCCAGATCTTTCCATTGAATATCGCTTTGTAGCAATTTATGGGTACCAATCAAAATATCCACTTTGCCTTCTGCGGCCTCCGCAATAATTTGTTGCTGCTCTTTGGCCGTTTTAAAGCGCGATAGCATTTCGATACGTACTGGCCAATTTGCAAAGCGGTCGCGGAAATTATCATAATGTTGCTGGGCTAGTAGAGTGGTAGGAACCAGTACAGCCACTTGCTTATTATTGTTGACCGCTAAAAATGCAGCTCGCATGGCGACTTCTGTTTTACCAAAGCCCACATCGCCACAGACTAAGCGATCCATTGCCAGAGGCTGGCACATATCACTCAATACTGCATTAATCGCCATCTCTTGGTCGGTGGTAGTTTCGAATGGGAAACCTTGGCAAAATTCTTGGTACTGCTCTTTATCATGTTTGAAGGCGAATCCGGCTTTTGCGGCTCGCTGAGCATAAATATCCAGAAGTTCGGCTGCCACATCTCGCACTTTTTCCGCCGCTTTTTGGCGAGCGCGTCCCCAACTGTCACTACCCAACTTATGCAGCGGTGCATTTTCATCGGCTCCACCTGCATAGCGGCTAATTAAATGTAATGAAGAAACAGGGACATACAGTTTATCTTCGCCTGCGTAGGTGAGGATCAAATACTCGGCGGGAACACCCCCCGCTTCTAAGGTGATTAAGCCTTGATAGCGTCCGACACCATGCTCAATATGAACCACGGGTTGACCCGGGCGTAGCTCAGCAAGGTTACGAATGAGCGTATCGGTATTGATGGTGCGGCGTTGGTCACTGCGGCGGCGAACAACTCGTTCACCCAGTAAATCGCTTTCGCAAATTAATGCGCGGTGGCTTTCTGGCTGAATAAAGCCGTGCTCTGCTGCGCCAATCGTAATGGCAAAACGGTCTTGGGTTTGATCAAAATAATTGCTGATAATTTCAGGGCGGATTTTCAGGCGAGCGAGTAATTCACTCACCGTTTCTCGGCGTCCTTCACTCTCCACGGAGAACACAATCGTGCCATCAAACTGTTCGGTGAACTGACGCAGTTTTTCTAATGGGTTTTTACTTTGCCCTTGAGTGCTAATATCCGGAAGTGGCTGATAGTCTAAATTGGTATTGGCGGCTTTCTTCGGTAATTTTTCCGTAGACAGCTGTACCCGAGGCCAATTTTTTAAGTTTTGATTCAGCTGTTCGACGGTTAACCATAACTCGGCAGGGGGAAGCAATGGGCGCATTGGGTCAACACCACGGCTTTCATAGCGTTGCTGAGCATCTTGCTGGAACCGCTCTGCGGGTTCTTGCAGATTTTGCGAAACAAATAGGGTGTTAGCGGGTAAATATTCAAATAAAGAGGGCAACGGTTCAGCGAAAAACAGTGGCTGCCAATACTCAATCCCACTTGGCAGGGTGTTTTTACTCACTTGCTGATAGATATGTTCCGGATCACGACGAACTTCAAAACGTTCGCGCCATTGGCTACGAAAACGCTCGATAGCGTCTTTATCGGTCGGAAACTCGTGAGCTGGCAACAAGTTGATTGCGCTGACTTCTTCTAAAGTGCGTTGGGTATCGACGTCAAAGGTGCGTAGGCTATCAATTTCATCATCAAAAAAGTCGATACGAAATGGCAGGTCGCTACCCATTGGGAATAAGTCGAGTAATGCTCCGCGAATCGCATATTCACCATGCTCAAGTACTTGCTCAACATGGCGATATCCGGCTTTATCTAGTTCGTCTCGCAGGCTATCGCGTGAGAGCTTATCGCCTTTAGCCATCACTAAAGCATGTCCC
Source organism: Providencia sp. wls1922 (assembly GCF_009706505.1). NCBI lineage: Bacteria > Pseudomonadati > Pseudomonadota > Gammaproteobacteria > Enterobacterales > Morganellaceae > Providencia > Providencia sp. wls1922. The sequence goes on from NZ_WLUG01000092.1 coordinate 185,969, forward strand.
GTTAGAAAATCAGCAGGGCATACCTTCTGCATTAAGGTATTAACGGGGAGGATCAGCGCCCCTTTTTGCAGTGTTGGCAAGCGGTATAGAGTGGATAAACGGTGAGAAATGATTTCTTGATGCGGCGAAAAATTATCGTAGGGTAGCGTTTCCCAATCCGACAGTGTCTCTATAGGATGTTGGGTAAACTGTTGAAGTTCATCACGAACGCGTAATGCGTTTTGCATATCACGCGTAACAATCACGACAGGACCTTGATGGCGTTCAATCATTTCTGCGCATTCTAAGGGACCCGCAGCACCAATTAAGCAGCCTAAATGGCGGACATCTCCAGCACGACTGGGCAGTTCATAACGATAATTTGACGACATAGAAATATTCAGCTTCTCATAGCTAACTAGTTAATTAATGATTAGTTAGGCAATTAAAAATTAATTAAACGACCCACAGAACTCATTGAGTAGTCTGAAAGTGATCTAAACAAATAGTATTTATAATAAAAAAAACCACAAAAGCGCGGTTGGGTGGTTCCATTCATCAATCGTACCCTTTATTATCCCTGAACACTTCGCTTTGGCAACAGGGACATTACGTTTTCATGCATCAATCTGTCTCACTCTTTATAGGTCTGCGCTATATGCGTGGGCGCGCAGTCGATAAATTTGGACGTTTTGTGTCCAGCTTGTCGGCAATAGGCATAACCCTTGGTGTTGCGGCATTGATTGCCGTGACGTCTGTGATGAATGGTTTTGAACGTTCGTTACAAGATAGCATACTTGCTTATATGCCACAGGCCATATTGACCTCAAATACGGGAAATATCGATCCCAATCAACATCCCATCACGGACTTAAAAAACCTCAAAGGCGTTAAGAAAATTGAGCCGATTGTTCAGTCGGAAGTGGTTTTACAAAGTCGAACTAACGTAGGAGTGGGAGTGATGGGAGGAATTCGTTCCGATGAGTCCTCCTTGTTACTCGATAAGCTGATAAGCGGAGATCGCCGTGATTTAATCGATGGGGAATACAACGTTTTTCTCGGTAATCGACTGGCGGAAACCCTCGGCGTAAAACGCGGCGACCAAGTACGCTTGATTATTCCCGGCGTGAGCCAATTAACCCCAATGGGGCGTATACCTAGTCAGCGTTTATTTACGGTTGCGGGTATTTTTCAAACGAATGGTGAAGCGGATACGAGCGAATTGATTGTTGCTCAGCCTGATGCAGCGCGAATGCTACGTTATCCAACCGGAAATATTACTGGCTGGCGTTTATATCTGGACGAACCTCTGCAAGTGGATGTGGCGAGCAAACAGACACTGCCGGAAGGGTTAGTTTGGACAGATTGGCGTGAGCGTAAAGGCGAATTTTTCCAAGCAGTAAGAATGGAAAAAAACATGATGGGTCTGCTGCTGAGTCTGATTATTGCGGTAGCGGCCTTTAATATCATTACGTCGTTATCCTTATTAGTTATGGAAAAACAAGGCGAAGTGGCGATTTTGAAAACCTTAGGGCTCAAACGTAGCAAAATCCTGACTATCTTTATGATCCAAGGTGCGGGCGCGGGCATTATCGGTACATTGATTGGTACCGTGTTGGGTACGCTGCTATCGAGCCAATTGAACGTAATTATGCCGTTAATTGGCTTATTACCACGGGGAGTGGCACTCCCGATTGTACTCGATTATCCGGGTATTTTAATTATTGCGCTGTGCGCGATGCTGATTTCTTTGCTGGCGACGCTTTATCCTTCTTGGCGTGCGGCAGCGGTACAACCTGCTGAGGCTTTACGATATGAATAACCAACCACTTCTGGTCTGTGAACATTTAAGTAAGATTTATCAAGAAGGCGCACTCTCCACAGAAGTGTTAAAGAATGTCAGCTTCACGATGAATGAAGGCGAAACTATGGCTATCGTGGGTAGCTCAGGTTCCGGTAAAAGTACCTTATTACACCTGCTTGGCGGATTAGATACGCCATCTCAAGGTAATGTCATTTTCCGTGGGCAGCAGATTAATCAGCTTTCTTCCGACGCCCGTGCGGCAATTCGTAATAAAGACCTCGGTTTTATTTATCAATTCCACCATTTATTACCTGATTTTACAGCATTAGAAAATGTGGCGATGCCACTGTTAATTGGCGGTGTTGCGAAAGCAACGGCGTTTGCGAAAGCCACCGAAATGTTAAAAGCGGTAGGGTTAGAGCACCGAGCCAATCATCGCCCATCTGAATTATCTGGTGGTGAGCGCCAACGTGTTGCTATTGCTCGTGCATTGGTGAATGACCCCGCGTTAGTGCTGGCGGATGAACCAACAGGTAACCTCGATTTGCGTAATGCGGATGCGATTTTTGAATTATTGGGTGAACTAAACCGCAAGCAAAAAACGGCATTTTTAGTGGTCACCCATGATATGAAACTGGCGAGTCGTCTATCCCGACGTTTAGAAATGCGTGATGGTCATTTGCAACAGGAAATTACGCTGGGGGCAATGTAATGATTAAAATGCCTCTGACGCTATTAGCGGCATTGCGATTTAGCCGAGGACGTCGCCGGACAGAAATGGTGTCTTTGGTGTCGATTGTTTCGACCCTTGGCATTGTCTTAGGTGTGGCGGTGTTAATTATCGGCTTAAGTGCCATGAATGGCTTTGAGCGAGAACTGAATAACCGCGTGCTCTCGGTGGTGCCTCACGGGCAAATCTACGCGGTTGAAGCCCCTTATCAAGATTGGGAATTTGCCCAAAATGTGATCCGTAAAACGCCGGGAGTGCAAGGGGTCAGCCCCTATGTGAATTTTACGGGGCTACTTGAGCGCGGCGCGAACCTGAAAGCCATCCAGATTATGGGCGTTTCTCACGAGACGGAATCCCAAGTCAGTGCATTGCCTGAGTTTATCCTAAATGATGCGTGGCAACATTTTGAGGCGGGTAAACAGTCAATCATTTTAGGGCAAGGGGTGGCGAATTCGCTGAATGTAAAAGTCGGGGATTGGATAACAATTATGATTCCGAATACCGATGACAGCATGAAAATTCAGCAACCTAAGCGTATTCGTGTCCAAGTGACGGGAATTTTTCGTTTAAGTGGATTACTCGACCATCAGCTTGCTTTAGTTCCGCTAGCGGATGCACAGGAATATCTCGGTTATGGAAACGGCATTAGCGGTTTTGAAATTAAAGCTAAAGATCCTTTCGAAGCCGATAAAGTGGTGTATGACGCTGGGCTTAAAACGATGCATCATGTGGTCGTGAAAAGCTGGATAGGCGATTACGGCTATATGTACAACGACATTCAAGTGGTTCGTAGTGTCATGTACTTGGCGATGATTTTAGTCATCGGGGTCGCTTGTTTTAATATTGTCTCTACGCTAGTGATGGCAGTCAAAGATAAAAGCAGTGATATTGCAGTTCTGCGGACATTGGGGGCAAAAGATAGGCAAATTCGCGCAATCTTCCTGTGGTATGGCTTAATCGGGGGGCTGGTTGGTTCACTTATCGGTGTGGTGCTGGGGGTACTAATCTCCTTGAATTTAACCACAATAATTAAGGGACTTGAAGTGATTATCGGTCATCCTATCTTATCAGGGGATATCTATTTTATTGACTTCCTGCCTTCCGAACTGCATGTGATGGATGTGATTTATGTGCTGTCCACCGCGGTTGTTCTGAGCTTATTAGCTAGCTGGTATCCAGCAAGACGCGCAAGTAAGTTAGACCCAGCCCGCATTCTAAGCGGTCAGTAATCAATAAGGCGCGAGTGGAAACAGTCGCGCCTTATTTCATCATGTTATCTAAGGCTATTTCATCAAATTCTCAAGGTACATCTGCTTATAGCTGCGAGTTTCAATTAATGCTTCTGTAAAACCATAGTGTTGCGCGGTAGACAGTAATTTGGTGTACAAGTTGTCTAACTCGCTCTCATCGTCTGTCATAATCGCAAATTCAGCAAACCAACCAATACCTTCCAAGTAATCAATGGTGATATGAATATCATCCAGAAAATAGATGCTGCGCTGTTTAGCAATCGTTAGGTAACATTGATATCCCAAGGTGTTCAGCATGTTTTTGACATGTTGGCAGTCTGCAATATCAATCGCTTTACACTCGGCACTGCTTGGTCCTTTGACTATCCAGAGTTTAATCCCTGAGGGTGTCATCTCCCGCACGGACATACTGATATTTTGCGCGGCTAACTGCCCATCTTGATAGTCAAAAAAGTCATCAATCTCATGATTATTTACGGTAAATGCTTCAGCATTATCATTGATAAGCTGCTTAAGAAAAGTGTCAGAATTGGGTAGTTTGAACTTAATTTCGACTTCAAATTTCCCGACAAAATGGTCACTCATTCTATTATCCAAGGTTGTTTTAAATGATGGATTAGGTCGGTGGATAGTAACATAGGGAATGATGGCGTGGCTGAAGGTAATGTTAAGCTGTATCAAAGAATAGCGGAATAATTAGGTACGAAAAGTTATTCTCATACCTATGGTTTCAATGCTAATGACTGTTTTAAACTCCAATAACAGTATCAAAGGAAATTGAATTCGCAACCAACAGATGCCCTGCGTGGTTAAGGTGGAGATGATCCCCAGAATCATAGATTAGCGCTAATTGTTGAGGATTTTGCGAGTCGCGCACAAGTTGTTCAGTGTCAATTAATGCATCAAATTCATCGCTAGTGCGTATCCATTCGTTCACTTCTTGGCGAATAGCTTCTTTTTCGGAGGTATAGAAGTTATCTAATCCATATTCGTCTGCACCGCGTAGCGGAACAAGCGTGACGCCGACAACGCGAATATGATGCTGATGCGCCATATCAAGTAATTGACGATAACCTTCAATCAACTGGCTAGCGGAAGGCGTCATATCCGCAGGCGCTAGAGCGGTTTGTGCAAGCCCAATATCATTGAGACCCACTTGTACAATGCAAATGGTTACGCCAGCTTGCTCAATAACATCCCGAGTAAAGCGAGATAATGTACTGATGCCAATACCATCTTTGAGTAAGCGAGAACCCGATTGGCCCGCATTGATCACCGCTGTGTGCTGAGAAACGGTACGCTCAGCAAAAAAATCTACCCAACGGCGATAAGTTCCCATTTCGACACCATTGCCATCCACCATGGAATCGCCAATAACGACAATCGCTTGGCTTGGCGCCTGATTCTGAATTTCAACAGCCTCTAATAATAAACGCGAACTGATTGGTAGGCTTTCTTTCATCATTTTGGAATGAACACCGTTACCCGATGTTAATTGAGAATAATGTCGTGCATCCCAATGAAAGGTCTCTATAAGCGTAGGATTCGGTAGATAGGTTCGTAGGGTGACTTCAGACAAATCGTTAATAGGATGGATGATTTCATCACTGTACACCACTTGCCCTGCGGGGATAGAAACACCGGATTGCCCATTAAACAGAACAGGGGCGCTCCATGACTGGCCAGATGGTGATTTTACAAGAATGACATTTTCACCCAATACTAGGGGCTGAGAGCCATAACGATTCGAAAACACAAGGCGTAATTGTTGCCCGCCTAATGTGATGCGCAGCGTTTGCTGTAAGGTTTGGTTATTCAATAAGGTTGGGATCTCCAATGGAAACGGAAATGCCTCACCCGTGGTGGGTTGAGATGTTGAAAGCCATGTGCAAACCCATGCACGACTGGGAGATGAACCGAATGAGGACATAGCAATTTTTTCCTAAAATTGAAGTGGATAATCAGTGGGCAGTTGATGCTGAGATAAAGGAATCAAACCCAGTCATAGCAACGTCAACCATCGCGAGTAAATGCGCTTTACTCACCCCGTCGCGAGCTTGAATCGAAATGCCGTGAAATAGTGTTGAGATATAATCGCCAAGTGCTTGGGTGTTTGTTTCCTTGGGTAAATCCCCTTGAGTTACACCCTCATTTAAACGTTGTATGATGGCGGTGGTACGGTCTTTCCGGTAATTCGCTAGCCAAGACATAATGTTTTCATTTTCACTGGCATAGTTGGTCAGTGATAAAACTACCATGCACCCCTGTGGATGCGTTTGTTGGGTGTAAGTTTCGACAGCTTGGGTTAATAACTGTGTTATTGCTAGACGCGTATTAGGCTCTTGTAACGCAGTATCAGCAAAAGCGCCTTCTTGGCTTAGATACAGGGCGATAGCTTCGCGAAATAGGTTTTCTTTCGAGCCAAATGCCGCATAAATGCGAGCAGAAGCGATGCCTAGAGCAGAGACTAAATCTGACATCGACGTACCTTCATAACCTCTTTGCCAAAAGACAAATTTAGCTTTATTCAATGCCGCGTCTCTGTCGAACTCTCTCGGTCTTCCCGCCATAACGATGCTCCTCTTAATACATGATAATGATGCGCTGAATGAGAATGCGTTCATACTATCACTTCTTTGTCGAATGACAAATAATTATTCTTTATCGATTGACAAATAATTAAAAAAACCTTTAACCTATTCATTGTTGATCGACAAACAATTAATGCAACTCGTGAATGAGTGGCTTTTTACCCACATAAAAGTGTATGGAACAAATATGAATTCGGTATTTAAAAAGGTGTTACTCGTTTCTCTGATGACGCTCTCTTTGCAAGCAACAGCTACGTTAGCAGCAGGAAACCTAACTCAAACAGCCAAAAGTGCTACGCCTCCAACCATTGAAGCGAATGAGGCCAGCTTTAAACATCACTATGTGAAAGTGAACGGGCAGCGCCTTCACTATGTTACCGCTGGGGAAGGTGAGCCAGTTTTATTGATCCCCGGTTGGCCACAAACATGGTACACGTGGCGCTATGTGATGACGGATCTCGCTGCTAATGGTTATGCCGCTATTGCTGTTGATCCATTGGGAACAGGGTATTCTGATAAGCCAGAAAGTGGTTATGATACGGGCGCTGCCGCAACCACATTGCACGAAATGATGAAGCAACTGGGTCATACTCACTATTCGGTGATAGGGCATGATATTGGTATGTGGGTAGGGTATGCGCTGGCCAGTGATTATCCCGCCGACGTGAAAAAGATTGCCTTAACCGAAGCGGTTATTCCGGGATTAGCACCTGCGCCAACGATTTTTGTTGATCCTGCGGAGAATATTTTCCTCTGGCATTTTATGTTCAACCAAGTACGAGATTTACCAGAAATGCTGACGGCAGGTAAAGAGCGTGAGTATCTTAACTTTATTTTTGATAATTGGGCTTATCGTCGTGATCGCGTTGCCGCACAGACGTATATTGATGCGTATGCTTCTCCGGGGGGACTGCGAGCTGGTTTTGCCTATTATCGTGCTATTCCACAGACGATTGAGCAAAATAAACAGCGAGCGCAGAAAAAGCTCACCATGCCAGTATTGGCGATTGGGGCGGATCAGGCAACCCGAGATGCGCCGCAATTGACGTTACAGGGGCGAGCAACCCAATTACAAGGGGCGATGCTTGGGGAGTGTGGTCATTTCGTGACGGAGGAGTGTCCTGAACAGTTAATGAGCCACATTTTACCGTTCTTGAAACAATAATATTTGAAACAAAAAGGGAAGCTACAGTGAGCTTCCCTTATTTTATGCCGGATCGTGTGTATTGAGAGAGAACTAATACTTAGCTTTCTTGGTCATTTTATCCAAATAACCCATCACAAACGCCGACAGCACGAAGGTTAAATGAAGGATCACATACCACATCAACTTATCGTTTTCGACGTTTTTGAGGTTCATGAAAATCTTCAATAAGTGGATGGATGAGATGGCGACAATGGAGGCAGCCACTTTATTTTTCAGTGACGTCGCATCCATAGTCCCAATCCAATTCAGCTTTTCATGATGATCAGACAAATTTAATTGAGAGACGAAGTTTTCGTAACCTGAGAACATCACCATCACCAGTAATCCACCCACCAGCGCCATATCAATGAGAGATAGCAGCGTGAGGATCAAGTCAGATTCTGGAATGCTAAAAATGCTTGGCAGAATATGAAATACTTCTTGGAAAAATTTGATGGTTAACGCCAGCAATGTCAGTGATAGTCCCAAATAAATGGGCGCAAGGATCCAACGTGAAGCGTACATCATTCTTTCAAAAAACTTTTCCATGGAAATCCTTCAAATAAGAGAAACCAAAATAGTGAGATGGCGGCTATTTTAGCCGTTAGGTGTGATGGGGATAAAGTTTTTTGTCATCTGAAAGTGAAAAAAATGTCTTTTTGATGATAAAAAAGTTATTAAATCGAGGTTATTGAGATATTTGTTTTACTTTGCAGGAGATGAAGGGGTTTAGTATGTTACTATCTAAATTATGTATAAATAACATAATTTACCATGTTTATATTTCCACTTTTTATACCGACAAATTCACTGCAAGGATGAAAGGAAATTTCCGATGTTGCGATTTCGCCGTAGATTGAAAAAAATAAGTAAAAATAAATGTAAACGCCGTCAGCGACTTCGCAATCGTTCTTACTACATTGATAATAGACTGCTCAGTATGCAAAACATTAACGTGGTTGTATTAACCGGTGCGGGTATTTCTGCAGAGTCAGGGATTCAAACCTTCCGTTCGGCAGATGGTTTATGGGAAGAGCATCGCGTGGAAGATGTGGCAACACCTGAAGGATTTGCTCGTGATCCCCAATTAGTTCAGCGCTTTTACAATGAACGTCGTCGCCAGTTGCAACAAGATAATATTCAACCGAATGCAGCGCACTACGCATTAGCAAAATTAGAACAAGCGCTGGGGGATAGATTCCTGCTAGTGACACAGAATATTGATAATTTACATGAGCGTGCGGGTAGCAAGCGCGTGGTGCATATGCACGGTGAATTATTAAAAGTACGTTGTAATTGGTCAAACCAAGTCCTCGAATGGAAAGGGGATTTATCCGTAGAAGAGCGTTGCCATTGCTGCCAGTTCCCACAGCCATTACGCCCGCATATTGTGTGGTTTGGTGAGATGCCGTTTGAAATGGACAGGATCTACCAAGCACTTGGAGATGCCACACTGTTTATTTCCATCGGAACATCGGGGCATGTTTATCCAGCGGCAGGGTTTGTACATGAAGCGCGTTTACAAGGTGCTCATACGGTACAACTGAATTTAGAACCAAGCCAAGTGGAAAGCGAGTTTGAAGAGCGCCATTATGGATTGGCGAGTAAAGTGGTTAGTGAATATGTGGATGACTTACTGGCAAAGTTAAACAGCGAAGAATAAACATAAAAGGGAGCTTTTGCTCCCTTTTATGTACCGAGCAAATTAGATTGATATCACACGTTTTCATCTAACATGGCGGGCATGGTAATTTCTTTTACGCAGGTGGCGCTGCTGGTGCTAAGAATAAAGCGCACGGCATTGACCACATCTTGCAGCGGAATTAACGCACCTTCACTTTTTTGAATCACCTCATTCACTGGCATAGATAACGGATATTCCGTGGCGAGATAACCTAAATTCAAAATAGAAATGCCAATATTATCTTGGCGCAAGGTTTCTCTCAGTGATTGTACAATCCCACGTAAGGCATATTTGGTTGCGCTAAAGGTGACTTCTTTACCATTATGATTATCCAACCCCCACGTAGAGCCAATTAAAATAATTTTACTATTGGTGCCTAAACGCAAGTTGCTAAGAAGTGCTTTCAAGTTCAACAGGCAGGCACCGATATTGGTCTGGATCATGGTGAGTAATTCAATATCGCTGGTGGACTCGAAATCATATTCTTCAGTAAAGGCGAGTTTTTCCCAAATGCCGACATTATAAATTAGGGTATCAATGGGTTTTTCGCCTAGCTGCTTTTTGATAATTGAAGCCGATTGAATATCACTAAGATCAGCGGATATCCAGTGAAATTGCGCACCACCAAAAGGCGGTTCAGTGCGAGAAACACCGTACACAGTATCAGTTTGGTCAGGCACTCCTTCAACTAATGCTTTACCTAACCCTTTACTGACACCGTAAATTAAAAATGTTTTTGCCATCGTATTCCCACCTTAAAAATCATTCTATAGCGCATTTCGTTATATAAGATAGCCATTATATAACATGGTACTTAACGCGTTGCGTTATCCAAAAGTGCAGCTCAAAATGAACAATAAATTAAATTAATTAGTTATCTTCCTCACTCTTTAGCTGCAAATCTGATTTGAAACAATAATTGTTTCTGTGATCTTTCCCATAATATCCCCATTGATATTTAGGGGGAGGAAGTATGGACAAACTCTTGGAGCGGTTTTTTGAATACACTGCGTTTGATACACAATCAAAACTGAATGCAAAAACAGTACCTAGTAGCACTGGCCAGCTAAAATTTGCCCGCGCGTTAGCCAAAGAATTAAATATCCTTGGCTTTGAAAAAGTGACGCTGTCGGAACATGGCTGTTTAACGGCTATCATGCCATCCAATGTTGATTGGGATGTGCCTGCGATAGGCTTCATTTCGCATTTGGATACCGCCCCAGATTATTCGGGCAAAAATGTGTGCCCGCAAGTGCTTGAGAATTATCGTGGTGGCGATATTGCTCTGGGCATTGGTGATGAAGTTTTATCCCCCGTTATGTTCCCTGTATTGCACGAAATGATTGGCAAAACGCTGATTATGACCGATGGCAAAACCTTATTAGGGGCGGATGATAAAGCGGGTATCGCAGAAATTATTACCGCGATTGTGCGTTTAGAAGGGCAAAATGTTCCACACGGAAAAATCTGTGTTGCCTTTACGCCAGATGAAGAAATTGGTCGTGGTGCACAACATATCGATTTTAAAGAATTTGATGCTCGCTGGGCTTATACCGTTGATGGTGGTGGTGTCGGTGAACTCGAATTCGAAAACTTTAACGCTGCTAACGTCTCTATTAAAATTGTGGGTAACAATACCCATCCTGGTAGCGCCAAAGGTGTGATGGTCAATGCGTTGGGTTTAGCAACGCGAATCCATTCTATGTTACCGGCGGATGAAACACCTGAAAATACGGAAGGTTACGAAGGCTTTTATCACTTAACGTCCATTAAAGGTAACGTGGAAAAAGCGGAAATGAACTACATTATCCGTGATTTTGATTTAGCCAATTTTGAAGCGAGAAAGAAAAATATTATTCGTATCGCGGAAAAAGTGGGTGAAGGGCTGCACCCAAGCTGCTATATCGAGCTGACATTGGATGATAGCTACTACAATATGCATAAAGAAGTGATGAAATATCCGCATGTTGTTGAATTAGCGAAACAAGCGATGCTGGACTGTGATATTGAGCCTGTTATCAAGCCTATCCGTGGGGGAACGGACGGAGCGCAGCTATCATACCGGGGCTTACCATGTCCGAATATTTTTACTGGTGGCTATAACTTCCATAGTAAACATGAGTTTATTACTCAAGAAGGAATGGAGCAGGCGGTGAGCGTGATTATGAGAATTGCGGAATTAACGGCTATTCATGCAAAACGCAATACTGATAAATAGTTTTGATGTGTGCTTAATATAAAAAACAGCAAATGCCCCGATGTGATGATATTCGGGGTATTTGCTGTTTGTTGGTGGTTAATTATAGGACTAATTAGTCGTCAAAATACCAATATCCGCTATTAATCAATGCTGTCATTAAGGCAATAAAATTGACATCATCTAACGCGTCACCAAGATTTGCATGGTTGACGGAATCGAAACGGCACAGGCTATCAGCGGCTTCATAGCATTTAGTCTCTAAAGACTCACCATTAACAAAGAATTGATCACCCACACGAAGAGCGCGCAACCCATTGAGTTTATATAAGGTTTCTTGCTGGTCTTTCAATAAATTATAAATCTCATCTTGTTCATAAGGCGGCTCTGGCGGTGCCAAATCCAGCTCGTGACGTGATTGAGAAATAAATTCACCTAACCACTTACGGAATAGCTCTGGATCATGAATCAGTGATTCCATCATTTCGCGCAGCTTAATCTGTTCGCCTTGCAAAATTTCAGCCGGATTATCACGGAAAGAAAGGTCAGGGTCGCTGTAGCGATAGCTGCCTAAATCATTGGAAATTAAATGGTCAGCAAAGCTGCTCATTAATTCACGAGCATTAGGCGCGCGGAAACCGACAGAGAAATTCAGTGATGGCTCAATGGCATAACCTTCGTGGGGGAATCCAGGTGGGATATACAGGATATCACCGGGTTCCATCTCTTCGTCAATAATGGCGTCAAAAGGCTGCACTTGCAGTAAATCAGGATGTGGGGAGTGTTGCTTCATTGGGATTTTTTCCCCAACACGCCAGTGACGACGACCTTCGCCTTGAATAATGAATACATCGTATTGGTCGAGATGAGGACCTACACCACCACCCGGAACGGAGTAGGAGATCATTAAATCGTCCATACGCCAGTCAGAAAGGACACGGAAAGGTTTCATCAGTTGCGCACTTGGGTAGTGCCAGTGGTCAACGGCTTGAACCAAGATTGACCAGTTTTCTTCACCTAAATGGTCGTAGCTTTCGAATGGACCGTGGGCGACTTGCCAGAGCCCATTTTGATGGCTGACTAAACGGCTATCAACCTCATCTTCCATCGCTAATCCCGCGAGTTCATCAGGCGAGATAGGATCAATAAAACGCGTAAAACCCTGTTTGATAAGCAGAGGTCGTTTCTGCCAATGACTGTCCAGAAAACTCTGCCAGTCAAGATTCAGTTTATAATCCATCTTATTGTTCCCTAGTTATGACAAAACTTCCTAAATAGTATACCGGAAATGGATTGTAAAACAGGGCTTAGAGGGCGTCAGTTCACAGATTAGCCATCTTCATCTACAGATGAGTGAATTATCTTCGTTTATGCCCTAGCTATCTCAATTCAAGACCTAAGCATCTTCAATCACCGCTTGCTGCCTAAAGGTGACGGCGACACGAGCACCGCCAAGTGGGCTATCTGAAATGGTAATTTCGCCATCATATTGGTCGATGATATCCACCGCTATTGATAGCCCCAAACCTTGCCCTGGTCTTAGGGTGTCAGCGCGTTGTCCTCGCATAAATATCATGCTGCGCTTACTCTCTGGGACGCCAGGACCATCATCATCCACAAAAATGGTTAGGCTATCGTGATTGACAAGGGCAGTGACTTCCACAAATTCAAGGCAATATTTACAGGCGTTTTCCATAATATTGCCCATCACTTCCATAAAATCATTAGGCTGACCCAGCCATGTGATTTCAGGGGAGATATCGACGGTGATGGAGACACCTTTGTTGAGGTACACTTTATGCAGTGCGCTAGAGAGGCTATCTAAGATAGAAGGTACTGAAGCGATTTCCCGCAGCATCAGGTTTTCATCCCCCTGATTCGAGGCGCGATGCAAATAGTAGCCAACTTGCTGAGAAATGCGTCCTATTTGTTCCAACATGATAGGTTCTGCTTGTTCGATGGTCATTTGCTTACCAGAACGTAGAAGCCGCAATGTGGATTGTAATACGGCCAACGGGGTTTTTAGGCTGTGGGTTAAATCGGACAATGTAGTGCGATATTTGCTATAGCGCTTGCGTTCGTTACTCAGCAAAATATTCAAATTCCGTACCAAGCCTCGCAGTTCTGCTGGCGGGTTTTCATCCAGCGTTTCTCGCTCCCCTTTTTCAAGGCTACTAATTTGCGAAATCAGTGACTTAATGGGGCGCACACTCCAATAGGCTGCAAGCCATAACAGCGGGATCACCAGTATAAAGTTGGCGAGTAACACGTAACCAAACCAGTCCCAGACAACGCCCGTGCTTTGTAAGTCTTGAGGTAACGTATCGACGACGACAATCGTCAGTGCTGGCATGGTTTCAGTTTCTAAATACTGGTTAACTGAAACGGAGTGAGTTAATGGCTCATCGATATTATCTATATCATTGAGTCGATGGCTGTAGTCCGGGTTATTGTTCATCAATTGGCGCGTCTCATCGAAATCGGTATCAATTTCGTATAACCCATTCTTTTTTAACCAATCGAGTTGAATAAGACGCTCGACGCTGGGGACTTCTCGTTGGCGCCAGACAGTTTGCCCATTTTTATCATAAATAATGATCAACGAGGGGTTGTTCAACGTAAAGTTTGGGGGAACGCGAATATCAATTTTATTATCTTGCCACTGAGCAAGGCTGTAAATTAGGTTACTTTGGCTACGTAGTAACGTGTAGGTCGTTCGGTCAAAACTGACCAAATAACCCACAACAGCGACAATCCCATAAGCGAGAGTTAGCGCCAGAATGACGGCTGACGTCGCACAAATAAAACGCGCCTGTAAAGAGATGGGTTTGAACCTAAATTTACGCAGTTTCATATTAGCTGTTCACATCGAAACGGTAGCCTTGACCTCGAACAGTCACAATCACTTCTTGGGCATGGAACTGTTGGATTTTTTTACGTAAACGTCCCATAAGCACATCGATAGTGTGGCTTTCCCGTAACTCTGCATCTGGATAGAGCTGGCGCATGAGGGAGTCTTTACTGACCACTTTTCCATTATTGCGCAGCAAGGTTTCAATAATGGTGTATTCAAATGCAGTGAGTTTGACCGACTCACCATTAACGGTGAATTCTTTACGGGAAAGGTCAATAACAAAGTTTTCAAGTTCAAGCACTTGGGAGGCTAATCCACTGTTACGGCGCATCAATGCTTGCATCCGTGCGACCAGCTCTTCTAGTTGAAAAGGTTTGGTGACATAGTCATCAGCGCCGCTATTGAGAGCTTGAACCTTTTCTTGCCAGCTTTCTCGTGCAGTTAGGACGAGGAGCGGAATGCTGACATGGTTACTGCGCCAGCGTTTGATCATAGAAAGCCCATCTTCATCTGGAAGACCTAAGTCCACGACTGCAATATCGGGATGGCTTTCATTCAGAAAATAATCCGCTTCTTTTGCATCTTCAGCAGAATCTACCTGATGACCTAATTCTTTGAGTTGAACGGTTAAATGGTGACGAAGTAGGGCGTTATCTTCGACGATAAGAATGCGCATCTGAGAACCTCACATAAAGAAAGCATGCAAATGAGAATATTATAATGAGTATGGTAGAAAGAGATGGGATAGGGAACAAGATCTTAACTAAATATAAGTCAAACAGATCGGAAAAATAGTCGAATCTGAGATTTTTTGGAAAACGGGTTAAACAAATAAATAGAAAAAACAGGCGACACGAATGCCGCCTGCTTGAATAACTATTGATTACTTGATTTCATCAATAAAATTAATCGCATAGCCAATGTAGTTGGCTGGCGTCATCGCTTTCAGACGCTCTTTTTCGCTTTCTGGAAGTTCTAAACCATCGATAAACTGTTTCATGCCTTCAGCGGTAACGCGTTTACCACGAGTTAATTCTTTCAGTTTTTCATACGGTTTTTCGATGCCATAACGACGCATTACTGTCTGGATTGGCTCCGCTAACACTTCCCAGTTTTGATCTAATTCATCCAGTAAGTGCTGTTCATTAACTTCTAATTTGTTCAAGCCCTTCATTGTGGATTGGTAAGCAATCAGGGCATAGCCTAAACCGACACCTAAGTTACGCAGAACGGTTGAGTCAGTTAGGTCACGCTGCCAGCGAGAAACTGGCAATTTGCTTGCTAAATGACCTAATACCGCGTTTGCTAAACCTAAGTTACCTTCTGAATTTTCGAAGTCGATAGGGTTAACTTTGTGTGGCATGGTGGATGAGCCAATTTCACCGGCAATGGTTTTTTGCTTAAAGTGGTTTAAAGCAACATAGCCCCAGATATCACGGTCAAAGTCCAACACGATAGTGTTGAAACGCGCCACACAGTCAAACAGTTCTGCGATATAATCGTGTGGTTCGATTTGGGTTGTGAACGGGTTCCATTGAATGCCCAGTGAGGTTACGAATGTTTCACTGAATTCGTGCCAGTTAACCTCAGGATAAGCGGCAATGTGGGCGTTATAGTTACCAACGGCACCATTGATTTTACCTAAAATTTCCACTTGCTCTAACTGGCGGTATTGACGCTCTAAACGGTACGCAACGTTAGCAAATTCTTTACCAATAGTGGATGGTGTTGCTGGTTGCCCGTGAGTACGTGACAGTAAAGGTAAAGTACGGTATTCGTGCGCCATCGCTTTAACTTTATCAATGATTTGACGCCATTGTGGTAGTAAAACCTCTTCACGAGCGGTTTTCAGCATTAAGGCATGGGACAGGTTATTGATGTCTTCCGACGTACAAGCAAAGTGAATAAATTCAGAGACCGCATGCAGAGCAGGGATGTGCGCCACTTTTTCTTTCAGGAAATATTCTACTGCTTTAACATCGTGGTTAGTTGTGCGTTCAATTTCTTTGATACGCATTGCATCTTTTTCGCAGAAGTTCGCGACGATTTCATCTAAGTAAGCGATTGCGTCAGCATCAAATGAAGGAACTTCTTTGATTTGAGCGGTTGCAGCCAGTTTTTGCAGCCAGCGAACTTCAACTTGCACACGAAATTTCAGTAAGCCAAACTCACTAAAAATAGTGCGTAAAGCGCTGACTTTATCACCGTAACGGCCGTCAATCGGGGATACAGCGGTCAGTGAGGATAATTCCATTGGTAGCAACTCCAGATTTATAGGTGAGACAAAATTTGTTTCGCCTGATTAGACAGACGGCTTCGAGAAAACATCAGTTGGAGGCGACTTCCACCAACTTGCTGCCAGAGAACTGCACAGCGAATACCTGCGAGCAATGTGGCTCTAACTTTGGCTTGAACAACGGTATTTTTCAGAATATCAGGGGAGCCGGTCACTTGAATTCGAGGACCTGCTGGGCTGACTACATCCACATAAATTCCGGCGAGTGCGTTAAAAACACCTTCAGACATCGGTTCGAAATAGCTAGCTTGACGCTCAAATTGCTCAATTCGTTGACCGAGTTGGTTCATGGCATTGTCATCTTTGCTTAAGCGGCGTTCTAGCGCCATGATGCTAAGCATATAGCGGGTCATCTCTGCAGAGATCCCACTATTACCCCCGGTTAACATGCCAAGCAGGGCAGTTAAACCGGTTTTTAAATTCGCTTCGTCATTACCGAATACATCCAGTGTGGTGGATGGATTCATGTTGGTCAGGCTATTGACCATGGTTTTACCATCTTGCTCACTAAAGGTGCCTTCATGAGCGAGCTTTTGTACCATCAAACTTGCTTGGCAGATACCCGCTAAGGCTAGCGTGATATCGTAATAGTTTTTAGCCACATTTACTCCTGAATACGGGCTTCAATAACGCCGCCACCGAGGCAGACTTCGTCGATATAAAATACCGCAGATTGTCCCGGAGTAACAGCTGCAACCGGATAATCGAAAGTGACTTGGATTTTCTTGGCGCTCAATGGGGTGATTGTACAAGGGATATCCGCTTGACGGTAACGGGTTTTCACCACGCAGCGCAATGGCTCAGTTAATGTTTGTCTATCAACCCAATCTAATTGCTGAGCAATTAAGCCTGTAGACATTAAACGTGGATGCTCATGACCTTGCGCTACAATCAATTGATTTTTTTCAACGTCTTTATCGACTACATACCATGGCTCTTCAGAACCGTCTTTGGTGCCGCCAATGCCTAACCCTTTACGTTGACCTAATGTGTGGTACATCAACCCTTCGTGCTGACCAATGGTTTCACCGTCAACGGTGACGATTGGACCTGGTTGAGCAGGGAGATAACGTCCGAGGAAATCGCGGAATTTACGCTCACCAATAAAGCAGATTCCAGTAGAATCTTTTTTCTTCGCAGTCACTAAGCCAATTTCTTCAGCGATGCGACGTACTTCAGGTTTTTCTAATTCACCCACTGGGAATAAGCTTTTTGCCACTTGTTCATGGCTGAGGGTATACAGGAAGTAGCTTTGGTCTTTATTATTGTCTAAGCCCCGTAATAGCTGGCTTTTGCCGTCAACATCACGGCGACGCACATAGTGACCCGTTGCAATATAATCTGCGCCCAGATCTTCGGCAGCAAACTCTAAGAACGCTTTAAATTTGATCTCTTTGTTACACAGAATATCTGGGTTTGGGGTACGACCGGCTTTGTATTCTTCTAAAAAGTGTTCGAATACATTGTCCCAATATTCAGCGGCAAAGTTGATGGTGCGCAGTTCGATACCGAGTTTGTCGCATACCGCTTGTGCATCTGCAAGGTCAGTCGCCGCGGTGCAGTATTCTTCGTTATCGTCTTCTTCCCAGTTCTTCATAAACAGACCGACCACCTGATACCCTTGCTGCTTGAGCAGGTAAGCGGAAACGGATGAATCAACACCACCGGACATACCGACGATGACCTTAATTTGGCTGTTATCTGATTTGGTACTGTTATTTGACATGGGAAATAGTCTCAATGCGGAAAAATCAAGCCCCATACTTTAGCACGTTGCCCCCTTATTGCACCAGCGTTAGGAGAATAATGTTATTCGTAATGCTCTCCGAAGGCGGCCAAAACGCTCAAAGGATAGCGAGTACCTTCTTGGTAGCAGCGGATACTTTGGGCCACTAAAGGGGATCGAAGGCATTGGCTAGTCAGGATGTCTTCCGCGCTAACCCAATGACAAGCGCTGATATCATCATCGTGGGGATGGGTTTCGCAAGGGGCATCCAGTTCAAGGGCGAATAAGACGCGAATAAATTGGGTTTTATCGGGGGCTATCCATTGGTGAATTTTAATTAATGTCTGAGGCTCACCAATAATGCCCGTCTCTTCATAGAGCTCGCGAGCCGCAGCTTGTACTAACGTTTCATCGGCTTCAAGGTGTCCTGCGGGTTGATTCCATGTGGGGTTATTATTTATCCACTCTTCAACCACTAAAAAACGCCCTTTGGCGTGGACAATGGTGGCAACAGTAACATTGGGTTTAAACAACAGTGACCTCCTTCCATTCGCCGGAAGATAAGTTATCGAGCGTAAAATTTCCCATGGCGTAGCGTATTAATCGCAATGTGGGAAAACCAATATTGGCAGTCATTCGACGAACTTGTCGATTTCTTCCTTCATAAAGCGTGATCTTTAACCAAGATGTGGGAATGTTCTTACGCTCACGGATCGGTGGAACTCGTACCCATAACCATTCTGGCTCACTGACTAACTCGATGCCTGCGGGTAGGGTAGGTCCATCATTTAGGGTTAATCCCTGACGAAATTTTGCGAGGGCGCTTTCATCGGGGATACCTTCTACTTGAGCATAGTAGATTTTTCCTGTTTTTTTCTGCGGTTGGGTAAGCTGAGCTTGTAATTTTCCATCATTAGTGAGGACTAACAGACCTTCACTGTCTCTATCCAAACGCCCAGCAGCATAAACATCAGAGATGGGAATATAGTTTTTTAACGTTTCCCGCCCTTGCTCATCCGTAAATTGCGGGAGTACATCAAATGGTTTATTGAAAATAATCACTTTGCGCGGCTGGGTTGGGCGTGCCACGCGAGAAGATGAATTCGTTGCCAATGAACGACGTTGCTTTGAATGTGGTGCAGTTTTCTTAGTATGCTTGCGATTAGGTGCGTTCATAATACTTTTATTGAGAGTCATTCATGTAATGGGCAATAGAATAGCGATATTTTGGCGATAAAGTAAGGCTGTTTGGGTGGGTTATTTAAGGGAGGGATACGAGCAATCAGCAGGTAGCTCTCCCTAATTTATCGGATATTGACTTATGGCTTACTGATTTATTTCATCGATAAAACGAGAGAAAGCGATAAAAATTTTCTCTATCAAATGCACACAAAGAATGTGTTCTTCATCCGTATAATTAATGGTATCAATTAATTCTGCATCACTGCCCATCGCATGACCAGATTCGTGAGCCAAATGAAGATCACCGCAATATTTAAGTGGCGCAGGAGATAATTTAGCGAGTTGATTAATGTACGTAAAGAATACGCGACCCGTTGCTTCCATGCTTTCAATGACAGCTAAGCGAATTTTGGCAGGTTGATTGACGATGGCACTGATTAATTCATAGGTGAGCTTACGGTTAGCTTCCATTTGTGGCGACCATAACCATACTAAGGTATCCGTAAAAAGTTGTGGCTCATTCATACGCAATGTGCGGAGATCATCGATATACCAATACCAATGATCCGAATCTTCTAACGCATGATTATTCACCGCAATTTCTAAATCATCTTGAGGATTTTCAAAGGGAAGAATGTATTTATTAATGTCTCCAAACGTCAAAATAAAGAAAGCTATTTTGGGTAAGAACGCCAGTGACTCCTTGATGGGTAACGATGGGTTAATAGGATTGTGAAAAAAAGGATGCTGTGAAAATGCTTTTTGTTTGAGATTGATTAAGTCTGATAACTTTTCCATATATTCACCTTTCATATTATCTTGAATTAATAATTATATTTTTAATAAATAAAAGTTTATCTTTCTTAATCTATTATGGTGTTTCATTATTTATCTAGATAGAATTTAATCAAATTAGCAATAATCTAAAATTGTTTAAAATCAATGCGGTTTCGGTTTACGTGCATTAAAACCATTAAGTGCGAATAATTTAATTAAATCTATTAAATCATAAAGATAATATGAGAATATATTAATTTCTGTGAGCAGTACGAATGTTTGGATAAGGTATTTTAGATAAGCTATGGAATAAGGTCGTTCAGTATTTAGGTTGTGATTTAGCTTAGTATTTAACTTTTTAGAGTGTTAACATTTTTTTTAATATCATGATTATATTGAATTTGTTTTGATTTTATTGAGTGTTTGGACACGGAGATAATGCGTTAAATGCGATCTGTATACAAGCTTAGCTTAGTAATCATTGGCGTTCGACGCAGATTGCAGTAGTATTGACAGGTCTCTTACAAAAAATTAACAAGCAAAATACGCAAGTGAAGGAGAGGTTAATGGATAGCAAAGTAGTAGTTCCGGCAGAAGGCGCTAAAATTACCATTGATGCAAAAGGCAAATTACACGTTCCGAACAACCCAATTATCCCTTTCATTGAAGGTGACGGTATTGGGGTTGATGTCACTCCAGCAATGTTAAAAGTTGTCGATGCAGCAGTTAAAAAAGCCTATAACGGTGAGCGTAAAATTTCTTGGATGGAAATTTATACTGGCGAAAAATCCACTCAGTTATATGGTAAAGATGTTTGGTTACCTCAAGAAACTCTCGATTTAATCCGCGATTACCGCGTTTCTATTAAAGGCCCATTAACCACACCAGTTGGCGGCGGCATTCGTTCCCTCAACGTTGCACTTCGTCAACAGCTTGATTTATACATCTGCCTACGTCCAGTTCGTTACTACAAAGGCACACCAAGCCCAGTTAAACAACCTGAACTCACTGATATGGTGATCTTCCGTGAAAACTCAGAAGATATCTATGCAGGTATTGAGTGGAAAGCGGGCAGTGCAGAAGCAGATAAAGTGATCAAATTCCTGCAAAACGAAATGGGCGTAACGAAAATTCGTTTCCCACAAGATTGCGGTATTGGTATCAAGCCATGTTCTGAAGAAGGTACAAAACGTTTAGTTCGTGCAGCGATTGAATATGCTATCGATAATAACCGTGATTCAGTGACTTTAGTTCATAAAGGCAACATTATGAAATTCACTGAAGGTGCATTTAAAGATTGGGGTTACCAATTAGCACAAGAAGAATTCGGTGGTGAATTAATCGATGGCGGTCCATGGGTTAAAATCAAGAATCCAAAAACTGGCAAAGATATCATCGTTAAAGACGTTATCGCGGATGCATTCTTACAACAAATCCTGCTGCGTCCAGCAGAATATGATGTTATCGCGTGTATGAACCTGAACGGTGACTATATTTCTGACGCATTAGCGGCACAAGTTGGTGGTATCGGTATTGCACCGGGCGCAAATATTGGTTCTGAATGCGCGCTGTTCGAAGCGACTCACGGTACGGCACCGAAATATGCAGGCCAAGATAAAGTAAACCCAGGTTCTATCATTCTGTCCGCAGAGATGATGCTGCGCCACATGGGTTGGGTTGAAGCGGCAGACTTAATCGTTAAAGGTATGGAAGGCGCAATCGCGGCTAAGACTGTAACTTACGATTTCGAACGTCAATTAGAAGGCGCTAAGTTACTGAAATGTAGCGAATTCGGCGACGCAATCATTAAACACATGTAATTTATTACGTAGTGTGAATAATAACGGGAGCCTAAAAACTCCCGTTTTATTTTGTCTAGAAAAATTCTTCTGCAAAACCCCTGCAAAACTCTTCTGCAAAACCTACCAAAATTTAGTTCGAAAAATATAGAATAGAACTAGTAGCTTCAATGAAAACACTTTACGTATTGAAAAATAAATTAACCAAAAAGGTTGAATTATTTTTTATGATGGGTTAAATTTAAATTCGTTAGGCATTGCTAACGATCATTAGATCATGGACTGGAGTAAAAATCATGGCTCTCACTGAATTTGGTAAGGCCGTAAGAATAGCGAGATTACAAACCGATCAAACTTTGCTTTCTATGGCCGAGGAACTGGAAGTTTCTCCTGCATTTCTAAGTGGTTTAGAAAACGGAAGGAAGAAAGTATCCAAAAAATGGGTTAAGCAAATAAGAAATTTTTTTGAAAATAAAGGCTATCAAATACAAGAATTACAAGAATTAGCTGATATTTCAAATGAGTTTGTTGAGCTAGACGGGCTATCTATGCAACAAAAAATGCTTGTTGCTGGATTTGCTAAATCTCCGCTTACACCAGAGCAACTAAAGAAAATGGCAGATCTTTTAAAAAGAGTTAATGACTCTGGAGAGTAAGGTTGAATGGAGCAGCAATATAGATTACGCGGAAACCGTGTTAACCCAATGAATGAGATAGATATTGAACGCCGAGCTATGGGATTTTGTTTGGCATTCAACCTAAAAAATAAATCTCTTAAACGAACTAAACACTTTGATAAAGTTTTTGAGTCATTCACTGAATTTGGGATTACAATTGACCCTATAGAAGATCGTGAATGGGAGGAATACACTTATGATCTTACTATAGGTCATTTTGACCCTAATACGTGGACAATAAGTATCCCAAATAGAATTTATGTTAATGCATGCAAGGGCGAGAGAGATGCATTATTTATTATAATGCATGAGCTTGGGCATCTTTTTTTAGGTCATAGACCTTTGCTGCATAAATCTAATAAGCCAGCTATAGAAAGTGAAGATGCTGAATGGCAAGCTGATACTTTTGCTGAGTATATATTAGGCTTGTTAGGCTACGAAACAAAACAACTTACATTCGATTTCTATATGTAAAAAACCCTGCGCTAACAGGGCTTCTTGGTGGTGGTTTGTGCGCTAACACATTCCACTGAGTATGGAGATAATCCAACCGCTACTCAATTTTCAACGCGAACGAGTATAGCGGTTCTCCCAACAAATTGCAATCTGTATGGATTTACAGGTAGTAATGTTAATTGAGGATCGACTATGGCTACTGGGATTTGCCCTAAATGTGGTGAGCCATGCACGATTATTTTTAGACGCTCAGTTGTGATTGATGGAAAAGTACGCTTTCCTAAAAAAGGTAAAGCTTTTCCTATCCCACAATGTGCATGCTCTGAAAAGAAAGCAGCATAAATAAAAGTAAATAAGCCACCAAAATTTATAGGTGGCTTTCTGTTTATATGACAACTTTTGTCCAGTTTTTTCCTCGGTCATCAT
Organism: Providencia sp. wls1922; assembly: GCF_009706505.1. Taxonomy (NCBI): domain Bacteria; kingdom Pseudomonadati; phylum Pseudomonadota; class Gammaproteobacteria; order Enterobacterales; family Morganellaceae; genus Providencia; species Providencia sp. wls1922. Next base: position 209,583 of record NZ_WLUG01000092.1, read on the forward strand.
GGTATTTATCTGTCATTGCTTGGCTCTTATGACCCAATAATGTTTTAGTATCGATACCTTGTTCTCTATATAATCTCTCCGATAAAGAACGCTGTTCGTGAAAACTTGGTGGTGTCCCATCTTCCCATTTCAAATCAGTCTGATCCCTTATTCTCTGAAAAAGCGTAGTGATAGCATTACCAGTAACTTGGGCACCCCGTTTAGCTTGTGATGTTGTGTGGTGATAATGGAGTATATAAGGACTGACTATTAGGTCCCGACATCGAGCAATAACTTCTCTTAATGAATATCCCAACTTTTCACAATGCAATGAAAGAGGGATTGCAATTTTAGATCCTGTTTTCTCTTGGATGATGTGTAAATGGTCATCCCAAATATCATCAAATCTAAGTTTAGCGATATCACCCAAACGTTGCCCTGTAACAATAGCCAGTAACATTGCATTTTGTAAGTAACGCTGCGTTTTTTCTGCCTCATTAAAGATCACTAACCACTCATCAAAATCTAGGCGCTGACGCTTAATTCTGTTCATAGGTAATTTAGTTGCCTGTGCCGGGTTATATCCTGGTGGAACTTCACCAGCATGTTGAGCTTCTTTAAATACATCAACTAAAACCATTCTAACTACTTGGGCCATTCTTGTTTGCCCGCGCTCTTTATATTCATCAACGATAGATGCAATATCCCTAACATCTATTTCAGAAATAATTTGATTGCCACATGCTTTGCGGAACGCTTCAACTGGCGCTATTTTTTGTTTGTAGGTGTTTTGTTTTATTTCGCCATATTCCAGACGTTCTTTTTGTATTTTTAAAAACTGATCAAGCCATGTATGGACGGTGATGCCTTTTTTCAGCTTGCGGCTTATTTCATCCTTGGCTTTGATTAACTGATTCATTTTTGCTTCAGCTAAGCGAGAATTAGCCTCTATCGCAATTTCTTTTGCTGCGCTTTCATCTGTGCCTAATCCGTGGAATTTACCAGTTATAGGATGTTTATAACGCCAGTACACTTTCTTTGTTCTGGCGTCGATATAACATGATAATCCCGGTATGTTGATATTGTATTTACGTGGACGAGCCATCCTCTAATATCCTCAGTAATCGCGGATCATCATTATGCTTAATTGTTGGTTTGCTATTCATTCCAATAAATCTCGCATTTGTGTCAACCCGCCAACAGCGACCAGCCTTAAATGGCTGAGGTGATATCATGCCGTTTTTTGCGTAACGTATTAGTGTTTGATAACTCGGCACTGGTGCTTCAAATTCTTCCTGCGCCCATGTTTTCAATGTTTTCGTACGTGTCACAATAATTACCTCCACATATCTGCCCGCATGCAGACTAAAAATTCAACCACAAATACTCGGTACGATTTAACCTCACACTACAATTCTGTAAACTGAATTAACGGTTTGGATATATCCATCAGCAAGATAAGTATCGATATTGATTACTCGTGATGTTTGAATAGAAGCTCCACCGTAGAATCGATTTTTCTTATCGTTGAAGATTTTCCCGTAAGCGCCATAACCGTAGATTTCTTCAAGCTTTAGATCGGCATCATACTCAGGAGTAATCCCCGTAAGCTGGTTATAGCGATGAATAAACATAGCTCTTGCTTGGACTGGCAGCATTGGGTTTACAGTGATCATGTCGCTTGATGGGATCCCTTCAAGAATAGGCCATTGGTTATCACCATCCACATCTAAATCACGGCGTTCTGTTGCAAGCATTGTCAGGTCAGCATAGTGAACGACATCACTAATCACTGTTGGTAAGTTCCATTTATCGCAAATAACAGACTGAATAGCCTTTTCGATAGCTTTGTATTCCGGTAGCAATGCTTTTAATGGCGTTGGCAGGTCACGGCAATAAGCTTCAGCAGCATTATGCAGTAATGCTTCCAGAGCATACTCTGGCGGTACAAGCCGGCTAACATAAACAGAGTGTTGAGCCACAGAATAGAAAGAGTCAATTTGGCCAGCAAAGCGACATTCGTTAGATAAACCCTGTGCAATATCTTCGATAGAAATATCTTCCGCACAGATATTAATGAAGTCGAAATGCTTGCCAGTA